>JANOKE010000237.1:0-3310 GCA_031419135.1 Gemmatimonadaceae bacterium | reverse complement strand
TTTGACAGTCGAGGCTGGGGTGACCTACCTGTCGGCACTGCAGTGCATTTCCCTGTTCCTGCTCCCGAGATGGTGGCACGCGGGGGTCTGCCGTACACCGTTGGCGGTGTCGGCACAGGTAGCGGCGCCAGTACCAGCACCTATGGATTCGGAAGCGGTGTGCGCTGAGAGCTTCCGAGACCGAGCAGCGTCAGTCAGTCGTACGTGCGCGCAGCGTGCGGCGGCGTAGCTTGGCGTGACGGACGCCCGGGAATTCACCGGACTCGACGCACTTGGCGCCGCCGCCCTCCTCAACCCGGAGTCGGTGCCGCTCCGACGCGCGTCGAAGGATGGTATGAGGGGCCCACCACGGTTCGTACTCAAGGCGTAGCGCACCTTCTTGCAGCGAGCGGACACGTCGAGACATAGCGAATCGGCATCGCTCAGTGTCCAGCAGATCCCTGTCGCTTCGACGGGTACACTGGCGCGGCATCAGCGACAAACAAGGCGACGAGACATGCCGCAAACGTGGAGTACTCGATCCATCGGTTGTCAGTAAGATCGCCGCCGAAGATGGCCAAGAGCGCGAAGCCAAGAACGAAAAGTCCCCTCAGCCAGCCGGGTTGAGCACTCAACCAGCGAGTCTGTACCACACGCATCGCAATTCCACGACCGTCATGCGTCACAGTGACCAGATTGTCCGCGCTCGACCACCCGTCGCTGCGAACGGTGGCTACCACATCGCGTAGTCCATCCTTGTCGTTGCTCTCCCCGACAAGTCGAACCATCGACAGTGAAGAGTCGTTAGCCACCGCCAGCGCACCGTTCACGAACAGGCACGTTCGCGCGCGAAAAAACGCCCGCCACTGCTCGACGCGAATGGTGACATTTCCACTCTCGCCTTCCCAGATGTGTCGAATGCGCATGTGCTGTGTCTCCTCTCCTGTCAGGCGACGGGAGTGTCTCCGGTCTAGTTGACATTCAGATGATGCCGTGGTCATGCGGCCTACGGCGCGGCGGGTTTCGTACGTCCAACCTTGGCCACGAGCGTCTGTTTGAGCAAGCGCAGATGCTGGTGGTTCTTCACTCGTTGGAACTGCCGCTCCGTCGTCCAAAGCGCGGCGGCGCACCAGCGCAAGCGGCTCCCGGCTCGTACTCCTACGCCAGCCGATACACCGATTCTGCCGTCCCACCGAATACCCGCGCCCGCTCGTCCGTCGTCAACCGATCGGCCCAACGTTCTATCACGTCCGACACACGCGCATACTCGCCCGCCAGCAAACACACCGGCCAGTCCGAGCCGAACATCAGTCGCTCGGCTCCGAATGCTTCGGCGGCGGCGTCGAGACACGGTACCAGATCGGCATCGGTCCACGACTGCCAGGCCGCTTCGGTCACCAAACCGGACACCTTGCACGTGACGTTGTCGTGGCGCGCGAGCCGATTCAATCCTGCACGCCATCCAACAAGGTCGCCACCAGCGATGGCGGGTTTGGCGCAGTGATCAAGCACGAACCGAACGTCGGCACACGACGCCACCAGTCGCTCGGCGGCCGCGAGCTGCTGCGGATAGATCAGCAGGTCGAAGCTGAATCCGTGCATGCCCAACTGAGTGACGCCCGCAATAATATCTTGCCGCGCAAGAAAATCATCGGACTCTGCCTGCGCCACGTGACGAAATCCCTTGAGGAGCGGCGCGTCGTGATAGCGGCTCAGTCGCAACGCGAGATCGGGTGCACGCAGATCTACCCACCCCACGACACCGCGAATGAAATCGTGTCGCGCGGCCAGCGAAAGCAGAAACGCTGTTTCGCTGTCCGACTGATCGGCTTGCACGGCCACCACGGCATCGATGCGCGCCGCAGCGAGCAACGGCGCAGCGTGTTGCGGAAGAAAATCGCGTCGCAACACGTCCATCCCGGGCGTGATCCAACTGTCACGGACCGCGTCAAAGTGCCAGTAGTGCTGGTGCGCGTCGACTCTCACCGATCAGGCGCTTGCACGGTGTTCCCAGGCAACCGCGCGTTGTGTCGATGTGCCCAGTCCGTCCACCGACAGCTCGACCACATCACCGTGTTGGAGATACCGGGGCGGCTTGAAACCAAGCCCGACGCCAGCCGGCGTGCCTGTGGAGATAACGTCGCCCGGAATCAGTGTCATGAATTGTGAGATATAGCTCACCAGTTGCGGCACTCCGAAAATCAACTGCGCCGTGTTGCTGTGCTGCAGCCGCTCGCCGTTCACACTCAGGCTCAGTGTGAGCGCGTGCGGATCGGGAATCTCATCGCTGGTTGCCATCCATGGACCCAATGGAGCGAAGCTGTCCCAACTCTTCCCCTTGATCCATTGGCCGCCGCGTTCCATCTGGTACGAGCGCTCAGAGTAGTCGTTGTGCAGCGCGTAGCCAGCGACGTACTCCATGGCGGCGGCTTCCGGCACCAGTGTGGCGCGTTTACCCACCACGATGGCCAGTTCCACCTCCCAGTCGCACTTGAGGGCACCAGGCGGCATGGTCAGGTTGTCGTATGGCCCCGCCAACGAAGACGTAGACTTGGCGAAGAGAATTGGCTCAGCAGGAATTGCCGCGCCGGTTTCAGCCGCATGATCGCGATAGTTGAGACCCACGCAGATGATTTTGGATGGACGCGCGACGCACGACGCCCATCGCACGTCGCTCGAGACAACGGGAAGCCGATCTCCGTGCGCCGCGAGCCACACGGCAAGCCGCGCAAGACCGTCGCGCTCGAAAAACTGCTCGTTCCAGTCTTCGCCAAACGCCGATGCGCTTCGGCGCACGCCTGCGGCATCGAGAATTCCCGGTTGCTCCGCGCCGACAGGTCCGAATCGAATCAGCTTCATGTTGCGTTATCCGTGCAAGTGCAGGAAACCACCATCCATTGGATAGTCGGTGCCCGTCAAAAAAGACGCTTCGTCACTGGCCAGGAACCGCGCAAACGAGGCGACCTCTTGCGGTTGTCCCATCCGGCCAATGGGCTGTGTCGCCGCGAGCATGGCGAACATTTCATCCTCACGACCCGGATAGTGCTTCGCCAGATAGCCGTCCACGAACGGCGTGTGCACGCGACCCGGTGAAATGCAATTGCAACGCACACCACGACCCACGTAGTCGCGTGCCACCGAGTACGTCATGGCCACAACCGCACCCTTGCTCATCGAGTACGCGAAGCGATCGGTCAGCCCGGCGCTCGCCGCCACCGACGCCATGTTGATGATCACCCCGCGTTCGCGCTCGGCCATGCCACTCACCACCGCGCGGGTGCACAGGTACACGCCCCGCACGTTCACGTGAAACAGTCGTTCAAAATCATTG
>JANOKE010000236.1:0-19691 GCA_031419135.1 Gemmatimonadaceae bacterium | reverse complement strand
GAATATCCGGGTCGCAATGAATGACGGTGGTGACGGCGGGCATGACGACCTCCGGAGGCGGGCTTCCGGAACTTACTCGATATCGGTTCGTGTGTCTAACGTAAGGATAGAGTGTGAACGATACGGCTTGGCGCTGCTGCTTGTGGATGAAGGGAGAATGGACAACTCTCGAAAACGACAACGGCACACGTGCCTATTAGTGTCGTCTCGTCGGCTCCGCGCTTGTTGACAACGCACCAACGGGCCTTCAAGTGCGGTCCAGTAATGTATGCAGGGCCCTTGCTGATGGCCGTGTGCCAATCCCACGTCGGCCAACTCCGAGGAGTGCGTTGCCAATCACTTGTGCTTTTTCTCGTAGGTCCCTCCGCCCCAACCTGCTGGCGCCCACCCTCGCCATCCCGCTCCCTCTTCCAGCCGCGCGATAGGCTGCCAACCTAACGCGCCAACCATGCGCCCCCAAAATCCGTCGCATGAATCGTGGGCTGATCAATCGTAACGTCGTCGCTGCGTTCCGAGCGTCGTAACGGTGCCCACCAAGGCGTCGCAGGCATCAGATCGATGCCGCTCGCGGTGCCTCCGCGGTCTTCCGCGCTCTCAGAACGCGCCGAGTAAAGACCCTCCTCCGGCCCTTGCGCAAGCCCAAATTCCAAAAAAAGCAAAATCCGTTGCCCATGGTGACCGGTAACTGCCCATGGTGACCGGTTGTTTTTGCCAAATCGGGTGCACACTGCCCAAATGATTGCGTCTCCCGTCCTCAACGCCGTCGCCCGAGCCCTCGTCGTCATCGACGCCATCGGGCCCGACCCGCAGATCAACCAGATCGCCCAAGAACTGCGCATTGCGGAGATGGAGCTGCACACGTTGCTGCACGAGTTGCAGGACGCCGCCGACGGCACCGCCCGCCTACACGCCATGCGGCGCGTCAACCACAAGACTCGGTGGGCCACGCTGCTCATCAAAGTGCTCGCCGATCTGCTCACCGAACCCGTTTACACATGAGATCACTCCTCTTTCCACAGGGAACGCCAATGATGACCTTCATTGGAGTGGCAGTATTGCCCCCCCACTCCTACGTCGGACTGGCAGTGTTGCCCCCCCACTCCTACGTCGGAGTGGCAGTGTTGCCCCCTCACTCAAACGACCATGCGTAAACCACTGTCTCCGCTGCAGGCATTCGCCGAAGACGCGCAAAACGCCGCGAACCGCTCGGCGAACGTCGGCCACGTCATGGTCACTTGGCTCTCGGTCGCTCAGTCGGCCGATCAGCTCAGTGTGCTCAATGGTCCAACCCGAGACGAGGCACTGCGGCAGGCGAGTGCGCGCCTCGATCCGTTCGCGGGGGAGCGACCGACCATGCGGCACGACGCCAAGCCCGCCCCGACCAGCGTAGAAGGACAAGTGGCGGAGCGGTTCCGCGTCGCGGCAGAGGCCATGGAGAAGGCGGGCTGCTTCGAACTGGCCTACACCACAGTCGCCGCTGTCTGCAGGCTCACGGCCCGTTCCGACTACGTGAGCGCCGCCCTGGCCACGGTGCACCTTGGTCGCATCGCCCGACAGTTGAATGATCTGTCTACGGCCGAAGACTGCTATTCGAGCATGCTCACAACGTGCACACGCGAACGCGACGGGCCTCTCGCAGCGCGAGGGCACATCGGATTGGCACTACTTCATGACATGCGCGGAAATCTTCCAGCGGCTGAGGTGGGATACCTCAAGGCGTTGGAATTGGCGGTGCCAATGGGCCCGACCGCCATTTTCGCGTACCAAGGACTCATGACGATCGCCATTGTTGGTGGTCGCCTGGCCGACGCCTTGCTGTACGGTTGGCAACTGCATGACGCCACCGAGCACGACTTCGACAGTCGCACCTCGGTGCTCGCTGATCTTTCGGTTGTCGCATTACGCGCGGGCTTCTTTGCTGCGGCCTTGTGCGGATTCGAGCACGCGCTCGGGTTGTCACAAGTACCGCGAATTCGCCTTGTTACGTTGTCGGGTGCCGTCCGAGCGGCCGCGCAACTCGGCGACGCCGAGAGAGTGGCGCATTTCGATCGAGAAACGCTGAGGGACATCGTGCGCGCCAACCTTCCGTTCGACGCGACGCACGCCCTGCTTTGTCTGGCGGAGGCGTACGCCCTGATCGGCGCACCCGCGATCGCACGGGCGCGCCTTGACGAGGCTGTATCGATTGCTGATCGATACGGATATCACGAATATCGCTTTCGGGCCGAGACACTCGCAGCGAGCTGGGAGCAAGCCCCCCGTTCACGGAGGAGTGTTGCGAACAACTCATCACCTGTTCCGCTGGTGGGTAGCCGTCGCGACCCCATGGTGGATGTCGGGATTCGTCGCCTGGAAGCCCTTTCCGTCTAGCATGTGACGGAAGGACTCAGCCCCAGGGCTTCGTATCAAAACGCGTCGAATCGGCTGGCGGCGGCGGCGGTGGCGGATCGTCGTTGCCGGTCACGGAACCGCAGGCAGCGATGGCAGGGGCGATGGCCAGCATGGCAACAACCAGCAGGCGACGGGAATCGATCATCATGTGTCACTCCGAAGTGAAGGGGTGACCATTGATGCAACCTGAACTTCACTACCAACCAGTCACAGTGGGCAACTACCGGTCACAGTGGGCAACGAGTTTTTGGCGAGCTCAACTGTGGGTATCGCGTGAACCCTGAATTGGGGATCGCGTGGGTGCCCGCGTCGTCGTCCACGCTTATCCGGCTGCGCGCTATTGCGCCGCCGCGCAGTACGGTCGTGCCTTTCTCAGACGAAGTCGCCCTGTTGGAGGCGCTCACGCACGGTGGTCTGGCGCTCACCGTCGTTGAGGCGGGCGGGGCCACACACGCACTGGCCATGCGAGTGCTGCGCCGAGTTCACGAGGCCTTTCCCCAGCATCCGCTCATCGCCTGGTGTGACTTCAACACCATCGAAACGAATCAGTTAATAGATGTGGCCCGCTCGGGTGCCCAGGATATCGTGCGCCACGAGTTCGACGAACTCCGCCGAGCATTCGCCCGCATCATTGCCACCGCTTCACAGCGGGCGGTCAGCGTACAGATTGCCATGGCCCTGCGCGATGTGATTCCGAAACCGATCTTCCCAGTGTTTGAGTATGCCTTGGAACACGCCGACGAGCACCTCGATCGCGCCGGAGTCGCCGCCGTATTCGGCGTTTCGCGCCGCACACTGCACGACCGCCTCGTCGCCCGCGGATTTCCCTCAACACGCACGTTTCTCAACTGGTGTCGCCTGCTGGTGGCCAGCGCCCTGCTCGATCAACCCGGCCACACCCTCGACTCCGTGGCAGGTCAGCTTGACTACAGCGACGGCGGCGTTCTTGGCAAAGCGCTCCGGCGTTACACGGGTCTCGGACTCAATCGCCTGCGTCACGGCAGCGTCCTCGACGCCACCGTGGCCGCCTTTCGCGCGATTCTCGCGAACGCGAATTACCCGAATCTCCGCCCGCTTTCCTTGCCCGTCCCCTCCACAGCGGATTAGCTTGCGCGGGTTGGACAATCTCCCGGCGATTACCGAAGTGCGTATCGCAGGATGTAAGTCCCTCGCCGACCGGGTATCGGTCTGCCCTTGCGCGTGTAGCTCAGTTGGATAGAGCGTCTGCCTCCGGAGCAGAAGGTCGCAGGTTCGAGTCCTGCCATGCGCGTTTAACCTCCCGCTCCACCCCTTACCCCGCGTCGTGCACGTCGCCGAGCTTAAGCGGAAATCCGTTCCGGAACTGCTGGCACTGGCCGCGTCGATGCAGGTCACCAGTACCTCGGGGCTGCGGAAGCAGGATTTGATCTTTCGTATCGAGCAGGCGCTGCTCGATGCCGAAGAAACCCTGTATGGCGAAGGTGTCCTGGAAGTACTCCCGGAAGGCTACGGCTTTTTGCGATCGCAGGACTTCAATTATCTGCACGGCCCCGACGACATTTACGTCTCGCCCTCCCAGGTGAAGCGGTTCGATCTCCGCACCGGTGATACGGTGATGGGAGAGGTCCGCCCGCCAAAAGAATGGGAACGGTATCTCGCACTCCTCAAGGTGGAGCGCATCAACGGTGGTGACCCTGACCAGTCGAAATTGCGTAGCGCCTTCGACAACCTGACTCCGAAATATCCCGACGAGCGTATCCGACTCGAGCGGGACAATGGCGAGATCGCCACCCGTATCTGCGATCTCATTGCCCCGTTGGGGAAGGGTCAACGCGCCCTTATCGTCGCGCCGCCTAAAGCGGGCAAGACGATCCTCATGCAGCAGCTCGCCAACGCGATCATCGAGAACCATCCCGAGATCACGATCATCGTGCTGCTGATCGACGAACGCCCGGAAGAGGTAACCGACATGCAGGCCAGTTGCCCGCAGGCCGAGGTTATCTGCTCTACGTTTGACGAATCGGCCGAACGCCATGTCCAGGTAGCCGATATGGTCATCGAAAAGGCCAAGCGTTTGGTGGAAACGGGCAAAGACGTGGTCATCCTTCTCGACTCGATCACCCGGCTCGCCCGCGCCCACAACGCCGTTGCCCCGCAAGGTGGCCGGATCATGTCGGGCGGCATGGAAGTGAGCGCGATGCAAAAGCCCAAAGCGTTCTTTGGCGCGGCGCGCAAACTGGCCGAGGGCGGCTCGCTCACCATTGTCGCCACCGCACTCATTGAAACGAACTCGCGCATGGACGAGCTCATTTTCGAGGAGTTCAAGGGCACGGGCAACATGGAGCTGGTGCTCGATCGCAAGCTCGCCGACCGCCGCATTTTCCCGGCCATCGATATCCAGAAGTCGGGCACACGCCGTGAAGAACTGCTGCTTACGCCCTTCGAACAGCAGCGCGTCTATTTGATGCGCGCCTTTCTGGCCGATATGCCGTCGGACGAAGCGCTGGTGTTTCTGATCAAGCGTATGGAACGCGCGAAGAACAACAAAGAGTTCTTCGAGCAGATGGCCGAACCGTGAACGCCACCACTGGGCAGCCGGTGAGCCGACTGCTGGCAGTCGACTGGGGCGACAAGCGTATCGGTTTGGCCGTGAGTGACGAACTGGGATTTCTGGCGTCGCCGGCCGGCGTAATTGTGCGACGCATGGGAAAGCGCGCGCCGCTGGCGGAACTCATGCGCCTCGCCACTGAACTGGGCGCGCAAGGCTATGTATTCGGACTCCCGATCGATCCGTCGGGTGCCGAAACAGACCGTTCGCGCGAAGTGCGCGAGGTGGCGGCGAAACTGGCGATGCGACAGACGTTGCCAATCCGATTGGTTGACGAACGGTTCACCACATCGTCAGCCCTGCGCAGCATCAGGGCACAGGGTGGCTCAACGCGGGGTCGGAAAAACGATGTGGACGCGCTGGCCGCGGCGGTATTGCTGGATGGCGTGCTGCGCGCGGCAAAGCAGGGAGTGCTGCTGGGCGAAGCGGTCGTGTCGGCGGCACTGTCAACATGAGGTCGCGGCGCCGCTCCGGCGGTCGGCTGTGGATGCTCCTGGCATTCGTGGTGATCAGCACGACGCTGTTCTGGCTCACGCGTGAGATCGGTGGCAGCGCCCGCAGCGAGGCGATGGTGCGCGTGCGAATCCCCAGGGGCAGCACGGTGCGCGCTGTCGCCGATTCGCTGGCCCGCATGGGCGTGATCGGATCGCCGCGCCTGTTTCGTTGGTTCGCGTCGAGCACGGGCCGCGCGCGCGCCATCAAGCCCGGCGGCTACCAGTTCTCCAAACGCGCCAGCTACGCCTACCTGCTCGATGCTCTGGTGAGTGGCCGCAGTGTCATGCATACCATAGTCATCCCCGAAGGCTATGACGTGCGAGATATCGCACCGCTTATTGCCAAGTCCCTTTCCGTTTCGGAAGACTCGGTGCGCACTGTCGTGACCGACTCGGCGTGGCGGCGGCGACTCAACGTTCCCGCATCCTCGCTTGAGGGCTATCTCTTCCCGGCCACGTACACTTTTGCCGAGGGCACCGGTGCGCGCGACGCCGTGGTGGAGATGCTGGAACGCTTCGAAGTTGCCTGGCAGGCGGGATGGAACAGTCGTCTGCAGGCGCTCGCCATCTCGCGCCATGATGCGATCACGATGGCCTCTATTGTCGAGAAAGAGGCGCGCGTTCCCGAAGAACGGGCGATCATTGCCGCCGTGTATTGGAATCGCGTGAGGAAGAACATGCGACTGCAGGCCGATCCCACGGTGCAGTACGTCATGCCAAACCACGTGGATCGGGTGTTGTTCAAAGACCTCGAGATTGATTCGAAATACAACACGTACAAGTACGCCGGACTCCCACCGGGCCCCATCGCCTCACCGGGGGAAGCGTCCATCATCGCAGCGCTCAACCCTGCCAACGTACCCTACCTGTATTTCGTGGCGCGTCCCGACGGTCGTCACGAATTCCGTACCACGTTTGCCGAACACACGCGGGCCATTGCCGAGACCAGGCGGCAGCGAAGAAAAATTCAAGCGTCAACGCCCAAGCCGAAGTCGCCGTTGTGAAGGTGCTCGAGGGCGTGGCGACAATTTCACCTCGCGGCGTGAAACGGCTGAAGGGCGGACATCCGTGGATCTTCCGCAGCGATGTGGTTGATCGGCCCACGGTGCCGGCCGGCATTATCCGCATGGAGTCCGCGCGCGGCGAACCACTGGGATGGGCGCTGTGGAGTCCGGCGTCGGAAATCTCTCTGCGGCTCATCGAAGCGCATCCGGCGCGCACACCCGATGCCGCGTGGTGGCACACGCGGCTGTCAGCAACGATTGCGCGTCGTGCACCGCTGGCCGAGCA
This sequence comes from Gemmatimonadaceae bacterium, assembly GCA_031419135.1. Taxonomy (GTDB): domain Bacteria; phylum Gemmatimonadota; class Gemmatimonadetes; order Gemmatimonadales; family Gemmatimonadaceae; genus Gemmatimonas. Next base: position 12,929 of record JANOKE010000236.1, on the reverse strand, counting down.
GGCGAACGGGTATCGGTTGGTGCATGGTGAAGGCGACGGGATTCCGTCGCTCGTTGTCGACCGGTATGCCGACATTCTGGTGGTGCAGTTGTTGTCGGCTGGACTCGACGCGTGGACGGACGAGATTGTCGACGCGCTGGTGCAGATCACGGGCTGTTCGGGGGTACTGGCGCGACACGACACAGGAGCTCGCGGCCGAGAGGGGCTGTCGCGCGAGGTGCGCCTGCTGCGCGGCCAGGTACCGCGCACGGTTGAAGTGGTGGAGCACGGCATCCGCTACCTCGCCGCACCGTGGGACGGACAGAAGACGGGCGCATTTCTCGATCAACGCGAGAACCGCGTGCTGATTGGCGCGCACGCGCGCGGTGACGCGCTGGATTGCTTCGCGTACCACGGATCATTCGCATTGCACCTGGCAACGCGCGCCACCCACGTCACGGCGCTGGACGTGTCGGCCCCGGCACTGGCGCGGGTGGCCGAACACGCCGCGCTAAACGGATTCCACAACATCGTGGCGCACGAAGGGGACGCGTTCGACGTGCTGCGCGATTTTCACCGGGAAGGCCGCCGCTTCGATACGATTGTGGTCGACCCGCCAGCGTTTGCGAAAACAAAGGCGTCGCTCCCCGGTGCGCTGCGCGGTTACAAGGACATCAATCTGCAGGCAATGCGCCTGCTGTCGCCGGGCGGAATATTGTTGTCGGCCAGTTGCAGCTTTCATCTCAGCAAGGCCGCGTTTCTGGACATGCTGCAGGACGCTGCCGCCGACAGCGGCCAACCCGTCGTACTGCGCACAATCACCACGCAGCCCCTGGATCATCCGGAATTGCTGACGGTTCCGGAAACGGGATACTTGAAAGCGGCAGTACTTCAACTGCGGTAAGGCAACTGCAGTGGTGGTACTTCCACTGCGGTTGTGGTACTTCCACTGCAGTTGGGGTACCACAACCGCAGTTGGGGTACCACAACCGCAGTTGGGGTACCACAACCGCAGTTGGAGTACCCCAACCGCAGTAGAGGTACCACAACCGCAGTTGCTATACTGCCGTTTTGCGCATCACCGCGAACGTCGTGCCTTGCACATGCCGTAGCGGCAGCGTTTTCGCGAGGTGATTGAGAGCGCGAAACACACCGGGCGCATGGCGCGGGCCGGCATAGTCGTGCCAGAGTACCAGTCCGCCGGGTTTCACGATGCGCAGCGCCTTCGCCGAGTCGGACAGCACGTACGATTCGGCATGTGAGCCGTCTACGAACACCAGGTCGGCCCATTCGACATAGGGCGTTTCGTCGAATTGCTTGCTGTCCCCATACAATTGCTCGATGCGCGATTCCCTGGTCGTGCCGCTATAGAGAAACGCGGTGAAATCCGACTCGGTGAGTGCAAAGCGCACATCAGTGGGGTCATCGCCCGCGGCCACGGTGTAGTCGTCGCGTTGCGTCGGCGCCAGCGTGAGCGTGACGATGCGCACGTCGGCAGGCGCATTGCGGCTCCACAAGTATGCCGTTTTGCCGGTGCAGGTTCCGATCTCGAAACAGTGCCGTGATTGTTTGGCCAGCACCGCCAGAATCCACGCTTCGCCGTCGCTGGTGCCGCCGGGCACACTCATGGGCCCGCGTCCAACGAAGTGCACTTCGGTGGCCAGCGTCGGTCCGTATTGTCCAGACGCAAACACCGGGTCGAGTTCATGCAGCGGCATCGACGGCAACGGCCACGGCCGAAATGCGCCCACGAGCAACGCGTCGGCGCGCTGTGTCTTTCGCTTGTAGCGCTCACGCGCGAAGGCCGCGAGCGCTGCGGCGGCAACAATCCAGGCCACTACGGCCACGCTGGAGACTCCATCAGGCGTTCACGGGCGATTCGGAAAGGAGGTCGTTCAACTCCTCTCAGAAGCTATTCGCCGTTCGGCACTTCGGAACCGACAGGGGTTCCCGTGTGAGGCTAATTTGAACGCCATGTCATCTCCCGCCGCCGCCACCACCGCTCAGCATATCGGTATCGAGGCCACACGTTTGCTGCGTGAACGCCGTGGCATTGGACGCTATGTGCGCAACATTCTCCGATGGATCCCAGTCCACCGGCCGAATGTGCGATTCACATTGTTTGTGAAACGACCGGCGGATATCGCACCCCTGCAGGCGCAACTGGCGGCCTTCGACGCAACGCTGTCCGATCGGATCGTTGTTGCGCCGGTGTCCACGTTACCGCATAGCCGAACCGATGTGGTGTGGTACGCCTGGAACTGGCTCAATCCACCCGCGCACCACAGCGCGATGGTCGCGACCATCTGCGACGTTGCGCAGATGTTGCAGTTTGATCACCGGTGGTGGAAAGTGCTGAAGCGTCGGAAGGCCCGTCGACGACTGACGAGCACGATTCGTCAGGCCGATCTGATCATCGCCATCTCGCAATTCACCGCGCACGAAATCCAGCAACGACTGCATGCCGATCCCACCAGGATTCGCGTAACGCTGCTGGCAGCCGACGACCAGACGGCATCAGCAACATCGGACACACTTCCACGACTCGGCCTGCAGGAAGGGGGGCCGTTCTTTCTCACCGTGGGCGCACATGACGCGCGCAAGAATCTGGTGACGCTGTATCGGGCCATGGAGCTGCTGCATGCGCGTGGTGAACACGTTCCGTTGGTACAGTGCGGCCCGGGCGACAACCGCGATCCCTACCCGTTCATCAAGTACGCCGGATACGTGACAGATGGTGAGCTGGCAACATTGTACGGGCGGGCCACAGCGCTTGTCTTTCCATCGCGTTACGAAGGATTCGGCCTGCCGGCGGTCGAAGCGATGGCGGCGGGAGGTCGCGTGGTGTGCGCCGACGCGAGCTCTCTTCCGGAAGTGGTGGGATCGGCCGGACTGCTGTTTCCCTGGAATGATGCCGAGGCGCTGGCCGCGCAGCTCTCACGCCTGCTCCATGATGACGCCCTGCGCGATCAATTGACCCGCGATGGCCTCGCGCAGTCGCGCAAGTTTCGCTGGACCGACACGGCACTGCAAACACTCGCCGTGTTCGACGAAGCCGTGGCCATGCACGGCTGAGTGCGCGGGGAGCCTGTGCACCGATATCGGACACCCGACGAACTACGATACCGGCAATGGGATACCGGCTTCCGGATACCGGGTGGGTGGCACGAGATCGGATTCGCCTGTCTTCTCATATCGGAGATCCGGTATCCCATCGCCGGTTTCGTCCCTTCTTCCGGTATCAGGTATCGTGGTTCCCCTCCGGCCCCTCACCGCTCCTCCATCCTCTCATCCCTCCAACCATTCCAACCCCTCCACGAAAATGAAAAGAAGCGTTGGAGACGCTACCGAACGGCCCCTGTACCGTCAGCGTTGACAGCCGCCGCAGTAGTACGTACTGCGTCCCGCCTGCGTGATGCGTTTGATCGTGCCCGCGCACCGCGAACACGCGTCGCCCTCCCGTCCATACACGCGCCACACGTTCTCGTTGGCGTCTGCGGCCGCGTCGCGCGCGTAGTACCGTGCGGCCGTTGCGGTGTTCAGCACGACGCGAATGGCGTCGCGCAGCGCCTGCACGCGTTTGTGCGACAACGAGGCGGCTACCCGTGTGGGATGCACGCGCGAAACCCAGAGGGCTTCCGCCGCATAGATATTGCCGAGGCCAGCCACCACGCGCTGGTTCAAGAGCACCGGTTTGATCGGTCCTCGACGTTTCGCCAGCGCGGCATGGAACGCATGTACGGTGAAATCCTCACTCAGCGGCTCGGGACCAGGATTTGGGAGGTGCAACTGGCCGACGGCGTGCAGGCGCAGGACCGCGAGGGCTCGACTATCGATCAACGAAATGCGGGTGCCGTCCGTGCAACTGATGCGTGCCCGTTCGTGCGCCGGTGGGGCGTCACCGTCGCGTCCAAACGCCCAATCTCCGGTCATCCGAAAGTGGATCTCCAACACCTGACCGTCATCGAGCGACACCAACTGCATCTTGGCGCGGCGATTAATCTCCGTGATGCGCCGCCCCCCGAGGCGGCGACAGGCCGCCTCAGTGAGCGACCTCGCCAACGACGGGTGGAGGGCTTCCGCCGTGGCGATGGTGCGTCCCAACGCCGCCTGTCGAAGCCGGTGCGCTGCCTCTTCGACTTCCGGGAGTTCGGGCATTTCTGGATAACGTGGGATCGATTCGAGGCTACAAAACTGATGCCTGAAGTGTGAGGTGCGACCAGGTGACCGGCCTTGCAACTCTAAAATCTACAGTGAATTAACAGGTGGCTCGTCACAATAGACTCTTGCGCAATCTGCCCACGAGGGTACTTTATCCACAATCTTCCACATCGGAGTATGGCCTTCACGTCACAACGGTCACTCAAGCACGAGTACGAGCTGTACGTCGAACGGGAAATCGAGGACTACAAAGACTCGGTGTCGCGTGGCGCGCTGCTCAAGATCGGCGACGAGGCTGTGGCGACCCTCATGAATCAGGCGCAGATCACCCTGACGGAAATCGTCGTCTGGCAGGAGGTCGACCGCATCATCTCGCGTCGCCTTCGCCTGCTGACCTACGCGACGTGGAAGCGACGCCGACTCAAGGTACTGGCGCAGTACAGCAAGCCAGAACATTGGGGAATCCACCCAGAGGCGGCGCTCGTACGCGCGCTGATCGACTCGTCCGATCGCAACGTCCTTATCGCGGGTGCTGAACGCGAGGGCCCGGCGCTCTATCTGGCGGCTCGTGGGTGTGCGGTGACTGCGGTCGAGCCCGGAGCCGACGCCGTGGAACGAGTGGTGCGTGCCGCCGAAGCCGCGGGTCTTGGTCAGCGCGTGCGAAGCTATTGCGCCGAACTGGGAGCGTGGTCGCCAGACGTGGAGTTGCACGCCGTGGTGTGTTCGCCGTCGGCCTTCGCAGGACTCACCTCACAAGACCGTGCCCGGGTGATCGAGGTGTTGCAAAGTGCTACCGTGGATGGTGGCGTGCATCTTGTCGAAACGCTTGCCGCGGGCACGGACACCGAGGCACTCGAGGAACTTGCTTCGAGCTACCGCGGATGGTCGATTTCCATCGACCGCGGTGTTGGCCGACCAGAAACGTTTCTGGCGCGCAAGCAGGCCGCTGTCGCCTAGCTGGCGTCGTTCGGCCGCGCGGTTCCGTGTCGAGAAGACACGTTGTCACGACGCGGTCGCGTGTCAGAAGGACACCGCTGTTTTCGATTCCGAAAAGTGACTGTCTAAACTGTTGTCTAGCAACACTTTGCGAACATTGCTCCCGTGGCATATATCATGCTGTGTGTCACACATCATGCGATACCAGCCAACTCAGCAAAAGCATCAGGAGCCCATCGGAATTGTGATTGCCGACGGCGGCACTGGCGACCGAGCGCCACGTTTTTCGGCGTTTGTGTGGGGGCCTGTTCCCGACGATTTCGAAAATCTTACCGCATCCGACAAGGCCACTGCATTGATCGCCGCGGCGTAGCGATCGAGTCATTGAGTGAGACGTGAAAGGCGCCGGCAGACATGCCGGCGCCTTCGCGTTTACGAAACTACGACACCTGCTCTGACGAGCAGTTTACGCAGCCGCAGGGGCCGGCGCGGCAGCCTTCTTGGCGCGCTTGGATGGCTTGCGTGCTTTCTTGGCTGCTTTCTTTCTGGTGGCCTTTTTCGCCTTACGGGCGCCCTTCTTTGCAGCCTTACGCGCGCCCTTTTTTGCGGCCTTACGCGCGCCCTTCTTTGCCGCCTTGCGCGCGCCCTTCTTCGCGGCCTTGCGACCACCCTTCTTTGCCGCCTTACGCGCGCCCTTCTTTGCGGCCTTGCGGCCACCCTTCTTTGCAGCCTTGCGGCCACCCTTCTTCGCCGACTTTTTCGCGGCCTTCTTGGCAGGAGCCATGTTACAACTCTCCTCTAGGGAGGTTCAGTCGCTTCCTTTCCCCCGGTGGAAAAGGCGAGCTCACGCAGCGTTTCCGTGCCGAAGCACGACGTGTCGCTACGCGCTACACGGCCTCCAGGAGGCGCGTGCAGGGGAGGGCTCGCCCAAAACAAGGGCGAGCAACAGGAGGGTGGATCCACCGAGTTCTGAGAGCACGGTGGCCAATGCGGGGCACCCGCTCGACGCGATTGACGCGGAGCGATCGTGGGGCGCGCCACCAACTGGGCGCAGCACCGGCGTCGCCGGGACGACGACAAAACTCACCGTTGCGCGAGGCGACGATGTGGGGGCCGCGGACGGAATATCTGTGCCGTCGGCGAAACGATGCGTTGACGTGGCAACGCGGGACTTCGGTTGGAACTCGTGTCGTATTATCGCCACGCGATTCCGGTAAGGCCTGCGCACCTCGTCGTCCCGAGATTCGTGCTCTGCATGAATTCGTTGGCTGAGGATGTGGACATCGTGCGCAAGTCGTTGGTATGACGCGAATATACGCGTGGATAATTGCATCGCGCAATAGCGCGTATAAAGAACGCGCGCGAATACAGAAGGCAACATTTCAGAATTCGCGCCACCGAGGGCTGTTTTTGGCCTACCACCGGACGAAGCGTCATGCCAGTTTTGACCCTCGCGCATCGCTGTCGCAGGACGCGTCGGACTTCTCCGACGACCCGATTCTCCTCTGAGAATGTGACGGCTGGTGCGTGACCCTCCATCGGAGCACTCGTGAAAGCGTTGGTCAAAACGTCGGCTGGGAAAGGGCTGACGCTCACCGAAGTGCCTGAGCCGAGCATCCGCGACGATGAGGTGCTGATCAAAGTGCGGAGCGCCGGCGTGTGCGGAACGGACGTCCACATTTACGAGTGGGATGCCTGGGCGGCAGGTCGCTGTAAGCCGCCATTCGTGGTTGGGCACGAGTTTGCCGGCGATGTGGTGGCCGTCGGCAGCCTCGTGGAATCCGTCAAGTCTGGCGACCGCGTGACGGCCGAAGGACACATTGTCGACGAACGATCGATTTTCAGCCGCACGGGGAATGCGCACGTCGACCCCAGTACGCGCATTATCGGCGTCGACCGCGACGGTTGTTTCGCCGACTACATCGCCATGCCGGCGACAAACGTGTGGCATCTGGATGACGGCATCAGCTACGACATCGGCGGGATTCACGACCCGATGGGAAACGCCTTCCACACCGCGCTCACCGCGAACATTCCCGGAGCCGTGGTCCTGATTACCGGCTGCGGTCCCATTGGCGCATTCGCGGTGGGCATTTGCCGCGCCGCCGGCGCCGCGCGCATCATTGCCACCGATATCAATCCACGCCGATTGGCGCTGGCGCGCTCAATGGGCGCGCACGATGCGGTGATGCCCGGCGACGCGAAACACGCCGTCATGGCGGCCTCCGACGGCCACGGTGCCGATGTGGTGTTGGAGATGTCCGGCGTTCCCTCCGCCGTCCACCAGGCGTTTGCATTGGCCCGACCAGGTGGCCGGGTGAACATGCTGGGGATTCCTTCAACGACCATCGATATCGACTTTGCCACCGAGATCATCTTCAAGGGGCTCACGATCTATGGCGTGGTGGGTCGGCGCATGTACGACACATGGCACCAGATGAGTCGCTTCCTCCGCTCTGGCAACTTCGATCCCACGCCGGTGATCACGCATCGTTTGCCGCTGTCGGAGGTTGATCAGGCCATGCATTTGATCAAGAGTGGTGAAGCGGGCAAAATCATTTTTCAGATCTAGAGGCTGGCTCGATATCCGAACAATATTCTACCGCAGAGAACGCAGGGAACGCGGAGGAAACACCACCTCTCACACGCTGTCCCCTGCGTCCTCGGCGCACCCTGCGGTAAAGTCTTTTGAAGAAGCACTCATCATCGTATCGGAATCACCCATTCACCGTTGTCCCTGTGTCCAACCTTGCTGCTGAACTTCAGTCCGATCTCGACGCGTTGAAAGTTGCCGGCACCTACAAACGCCTCAACTATCTTGAGTCGCCGCAGGGTCCGCGCGTGCGCATGGAAGGGCGTGGCGAGGTGATTGTCCTGTCGTCCAACAATTACCTCGGACTGGCGAACGAACCGCGTGTGGTCGAGGCCGGAGTCGAGGCGCTGCGCACCTACGGCGCTGGAACAGCGTCGGTGCGCTTCATCTGCGGCACGTTCACTATCCATCGTGCACTCGAAAGCGCCATCGCAGGATTCGTCGGTACCGAGGCGTCACTTTCATATGTGTCGGCGTGGAATGCCAACGAGGCGCTCACGCCCAGCATTGCGCGCGAAGGCGACTTTGTGGTGAGCGACGCGCTCAACCATGCGTCCATTATTGATTCGGTGCGCCTTGCCAAGGCCATCACCAAGTGCACGACGGCCGTGTATCAGCACGCCAACATGGACGACCTGCGCGAAAAGCTGCGCAGCGCGAAAGACGCGAAACGCCGGATTATCTGGACCGACGGCATCTTCTCCATGGAAGGCGCCATTGCCAGGCTGCCGGAAATTCTGCAACTGGCGCGGGAGCACGACGCCATCGTGGTGGTGGACGACTCGCACGCCACCGGTGTATTGGGCAAGACGGGCCGTGGCACGGCCGAACACTTCGGTGTGATCGGTGAAGTCGACATCATTACCTCCACGCTCGGCAAGGCGCTGGGAGGCGCGGCCGGAGGATTCATCGCGGGCCCCACTGCGCTGTGCGACATGATGACGCAGCGCTCGCGTCCGCAACTCTTTTCCAACGCGTTGCCGCCAACGGTGGCCGCGAGTTCGCTGGCCGCCATTCAGTTCACGGTGGCGCATCCTGAACTCGTCTCACGTCTGCGTGAGAACACCGCCTGGTTTCGCGCCGCGATTCAGGAGGCGGGATTCACTCCGCTGCCGGGCGAAACACCCATCGTACCGATTATCGTGGGTGAAACGGCACTGGCGATCACGATGAGCGATATGCTGCTCGAACGTGGTGTCTTCGTTACGGGATTCGGCTTCCCCGTCGTTCCACGGGGACAAGCGCGACTGCGTTGTCAGATTTCGGCGGCGCACACGCGTGATGACCTGGATGCGGTGGTGGCCGCGTTCAAGGACGTAAGGTCGCAGCTCGGGAGTCCCTGAACCGCAGCATGAGTTCCACGGCTTTGCTGATGCCGACGCGCCGACCGGTCAGCAGGCGATCATCCGGCACACGCTCACCGATGTGAATCGTGAGGGCGCTGCCATCGGTAAGTGATGCGCCATCGCAGGTGCGATCGATGCCAAGTGCCGCGCACAGTTTGCCCGGCCCGTCGCAGAGTTGCGCGTCGTGTCGCGCCTTTGGTCGCCGAGCCCGCATGCGTTCGACGCCTTCGAGCGGTTCGAGGGCGCGGATCAGGACTGCACTGCCAAATCCCTCTTCGCGTGTCACCGCGTTGACGCACCAGTGCATGCCGTAAATGAAGTACACATAGGCCGTGCCCGGCGGACCGAACAGATGCCAGGTGCGCGACGTACGACCGGCGACTGCGTGACAGGCCGCGTCGTGCGGGCCGAGATACGCTTCGGTTTCCACGATGCGTCCGGAAACCGCTCCGTTGGCGTCGACGATTCTCAGAATCCCTCCCAACAGGTCGCGTGCGACCAACGCCGGGTCGCGATCGTAGAACGCGGCGGGAAGCGGTTCCCCGATTAAGCGTTTCGGTTGTCCCACCAATGCCGAACGCCGCCCTGAGGCGGCGTTCGGGTTTTCGGTGTCCAGTGGTCGTCTCGGCTGCATGCGCGGATTTGCCCCGCTCAGCGCTTTACCGCTTTCCTGGCCGGCGCTTTCCGGGTTGCGGCCTTTGCCGGAGTTGCCGCCTTTGCCGGAGCTGCGGCCTTTGCCGGCGCTGGGGCCTTGGCCACCGATTTGGCTGGTGGCTTTGCGGCAACCTTTGCCGACGCCTTAGGCGCAGGCTTGGCGGCCTTTTTCGCGGGCGATTTGGCAGCAGCCTTGGCCGGAGCCTCAGTTGGCACCATTCCCGCCGCCTTGGCATCCTTCAGCGCCGACTTGGCCTCCTTCGGAGTGGTGTCCACCGCTTCCGGAACCGCCGGAGCCACGATCGCCTCGGTTAGCGCCGGCGGGGCGACCACCACCGCTCCGTTGGTCGCACTGGTTGATTGCCCCACCACCCCCACCATCAGGAGCTCTGGCGGCGGCCCAGACGGACCCTTGCCTCTGCCACCCATTCCTCCACGTCCACCGATCCCGCGGGCACCCATGCCGCGGGGGGCGGCGGGCAGCAGGGCATTCGCTGCCGCCGTGACCGCCTTTTGGGCGTCGTCCACCGACTTGAGCTGCTCGACGATCGATGCCGCTTCGGCGGCGCGGGCGACTTCAAAGTCGTTTCCGCGGCGGCGCAGATCGATCATGTTCGCATCATGTGCATCCTGCAGCACGCGTTCGAAGTTGCGTGCACTCAACGACTCGCTGTTGCGCCCCAGCAGTGCGAATGCCCGCTCACGCGCCGCACTCGCACTCGTGGATTCATCACCCGAGACCAGCGATTCCACGGCGCGCCGCACGAGATCGAAGGCCTCGCTCCGGGTAAGGCGCTCGCCGCTCGTGCCAATGGTGTCCGCGACCGAGACGCCAAACGACGAACCGGCCACGACGACCGACGTTTCCGGTCGGCCCTGAGGCGATTCGGCGGTGGCCGGGGCGCTTGATGCGCCCTCGCGCGGCCCCGCCCCCCGATCATCCCGATTCTCGCGATCGCGTCCACGACCTCGTCGACTGCGCCCACGACCTGCACGATCGTCACCCTGTGAGTCGCCACTTTCGGCCGTCGGCAGGTCGGCCAAGGGCGTCGGGTTTACCGCCGCGACGTCGGGCGTTGTGACGGGCGCCGCCACCTCCGGCTCGGCAGACGGCTCGTCGGTGCGTTCCCCCTCCACGCGTTCACCGCGATCGCGACCACGTCCACGACGTCCCCGACGTCCACGATCCCGATCGCGGTCGACGGCGTCACGACGCACCTCGGCGTCAACACTCGCCGCCTCACTGGTCACCACCACCACCGCGTCGCCACTCGGCACGTCCACTTCCAACTGCCCGCTGTCGAGCTTTGTGACCTTGAGCAGTCCCTTATGCGCGGCGTCTTGCACAAAGCGTGAGAACTTCGGCATGCCGAGGTCTTTCTCGTCGAACGACGAATCGATTTCCTGCATCACCTGCTTGAGACGATCGGAGCGCATCACGTCGCCGTTGCGCTTCATGCGCTGAACCGCTTCCGTCACCAGCTGCCACGGATCCCAGCGCGTGGTTTCGTCGTCGCCCGACTTCACGAGTCCGGCCAGCGCGTTGTACGAGTAGTACTCGTCGCAATTCATGACCAGCAGATCGCTGGACGACTCGCGAATGCCGACCCCGATGACGTACTTGCCGTATTCCTTGAGCTTGATGACCATGCTCGAGAAGTCGGAATCGCCGGAGAGCAACACGAACGTGCCGATTTCAGGGCGCGTGAAGACGAGTTCCAGCGCATCGATCGCGAGGCGGATATCGGTCGCGTTCTTTTTCGCCGTGCCATAGGCCGGCGCGAAGATGAGATCGATCGACGCTTCGGTGAGCGGCACGATGTACTGTGGATAGCGGCGCCAGTCGGCGTAGGCGCGGCGCACGGCGACTTTGCCCTTGATGATGTCGGACGAGAGGAGCGTTTTGAGCTCCTGCTGCAAGTCCGACCGGATGCCCATGGTGACGTTGTCGAAGTCAATGAGCATCGCCGCATTGGGCGCGTGCGACGGTGGCGCGGAGTTGGAGGAAGTAACGGGCGAGACGGCCTGTGGACCGCGATGGAATGGAGCGATGATGCGGGACGCTGCCGGCGCGCCGGAGCGTGGGAGATGTCGACTCATGTCCTAACCTGAATGCGTAACGGTGTGATCGAGCGCAATTGCGCGCGCAAGTTCTCGTCGACGGACCTTGCCGCTTCCCGTCATGGGGAAGCCATCGAAGAACCGGACGAGATCGGGAACCTTGAATGCCGCCATCGTCTCCTGCGCGAATCGCTTGATTTCGCTGCCGGTGATGACGGCGCCCTCGACGGGCACGATGCAGGCGCAGATCAGTTCACCCAACACATCGTGGGGGACGCCGATCACACACACATCGTCAACAGCCGGGTGCGCCCGCAGACGATCTTCGAGCTCGCGCGGATAGAGCTGCATGCCCCCGCGCGCAATCGTCTCCTGCCGCCTCCCGAGAATCTTCACGTACCCGTCCTCGTCGATGATCCCCAGATCACCGGTGAGAAAAAACCCGTCCGCCGTATGGACCTTGGCGGTCTCAGCGGGCATGCGCAGATATCCGCGCATCAGGTTTGAACCGCGGACGGCGATCTCGCCGACTGCTTCGGGGCCGTGCAATACCCCCGTCATGATATCCACCGCCATGACCTCGACGCCTGGCAAGGCGCGTCCCACGCTGCCGATGCGACGATCGTCGCTGTCCGCAAAGCGGGTGAGGGTCACGGTCGGACCGGTTTCCGTGAGCCCATAGGCCACGAGCACGTCGCACCAGCGACGCACCCGACGCACAAGCTCTTCGGACACCGAACTGCCGGCAATGATGCCGGTGCGCAGCGAGCGCAGACGTGACGGGTTAAACGCCTCCTCACGCATGAGAAGGTGAAACTGTGTGGGAACGCCGTGCAGCACCGACACCTGCGCGCTCGCAATGAGCGTCAGGACCGTTGCGGCGTCGAACATTGGCTGCAGCACCAGTGTCGCGCCGGCTGCGATCGTTCCCACCATCATACTCAACCCGAAGATCGCGAAGAATGGCACCGCCGCCAGCACGCGGTCCTCGGGCGATAGCTCGAGCACCTCGACCGTCCGCACCGCATTCTCCACGACCGCGTGATGTGAGAGTCTCACACCCTTCGGCTTGCCCATCGTCCCCGACGTATACACCACGGCGAGGTCCTGCGTATCATCCCGGTTAACCGGCAGCGGCACTGCGCGACCGGAACCACTGGAAATCAGATCTTCGAACTGGAAGATCCGGTCGTCGTACC
>JANOKE010000235.1:0-4721 GCA_031419135.1 Gemmatimonadaceae bacterium | reverse complement strand
CCTGAGGCAATGCGCGGCAAGTACTGCTGCTTCTGCGCGTCGCTGCCGTGACGAAGCAGCGTGCCCATGTTGTACATCTGCCCATGACACGCGCCCGAGTTTCCGCCAGCGCGATTGATCTCTTCCATGATCACCGACGCTTCAGCCAGACCAAGGCCCGAACCGCCGTACTCCTGCGGAATGAGCGCGGCCAGCCAACCCGCCTTGGTCAGCGCCTCGACAAAGGCCTTCGGGTAGGCGCGCTCTTCGTCTACCTTGCGATGGTATTCGTCGGGAAACGCGGCACACAGCGCGCGCACCGCGTCGCGAATGTCCGAGTAGTCGTTGGGGTGCGTCATGACATGTTCTCGTTCACGCGATGGTGGCCGACGCCTGCACGGCAAGCTGGCCCAGACTGTCCAGCGCCCAGAGCCGATAGCTCGTTGCGCTGTCGGCGTGTCCGTGAATGCTAAACGGCGCGGTATCGAACAGCGGACGCTGCGCCCTGAAGTCGAAGGCCAGCACCCGAGCCTCCGGTTTCTCGCGACGCAGCAGATCCAACAATAACGTCGCAATCAGCGGACCGTGCACGACAAGACCGGGATAGCCTTCCACGTGGGTGACATAGCGACGGTCGTAGTGGATGCGGTGACTGTTGAACGTCAGCGCCGAGTAGCGGAACAGCAACACGGGGTCGGGCGTGATCACCCGACTGAAGGCTGATGGTGGTGTCGCCTCAGTTGATGCAGCCGTAGTCGCGCTGCCCGGCGTTGGTGCCGCACGATACACAATGTCTTGCGATTCACTGATCGCCAGCCCGCGCGGCGTGAACGTGTCGTGCTGCACGGTGATAAACACCAGCTGGCCCGACGCCCCGGTTTTTTCGATAGCGTCGGCAATGCGCGACACGCGACGCACCGCCTCTCCAACCCGCGGCAAATGCGCGAACGTGAGCCGACTGCCGGCCCACATACGTCGAGGCAAAGTTAAGGGTGGCAGAAATCCGCCAAGCGCTGCATGACCATCGCTGCCGACGTCACGCATGGCCGTAAGCGGCAGGAAGAACAGCCACTGCCAGAGTGGCGGCAGTGCGTCTCCGGCGCTTGGCGCGGGGTCATGGCGATCGAGCGTGGCCGACAACGCCGCGAGCGGCGCGGCGGTGATCGTGTCTTCTGCCCCCTGCTCGCGACCAATCCAGTCGCGCAGGTTGAACCCCGACGATTCGCTGGCCATCACACCACACCGGCCGCACGCAGTTCAGCGATGCGCGAACGGTCGCAGCCGAGCTCAGTAAGCAGCGCATCGGTGTGCTCACCGAGGGCAGGCACCGGGTCCATTCGCGTCGCGTAGCAATTGTTGGTTGCGGGAGGTCGGAGCGCCGGTATCGGCCCGGCGGGTGTGGCCACCGTGGTCCAACACGCGCGCGCCAGCAATTGCGGGTGCTGCCACAGATCGGCAGGGCTGTTGATGCGGGCAGTGGCTATGCCGGCAGCAGTCAGACGCGCTTCGGCTTCATTGACCGTAAGATGGGAAAAGCATGCGGTGATCGCGTCGTCGAGCAGTGCACGATTTTCCACGCGCACGGTGTTGTTCGCGAAGCGCGGATCGTCGGCGACGGTAGGGTCGTCAAGCACTTCCGAGCAAAAGCGTCGCCATTCGCGCTCGTTCTGGATGCCCAACAACAGTTGCTGGCCGTCGCCCGCCAACGCCGGACCGTATGGTGCAATACTCGGATGCGATGCCCCGCTGCGCGCAGCCGGCGATTGTCCGGCGTGCGTGTAGTACATCGGGTTGCCCATCCACTCGGTCAACGTTTCCAGCATCGAGACGTCAATACGTGAGCCGCGACCGGTGCGACCACGCAACAGCAACGCGCTGAGTATTCCGGCATACGCGTACATGCCAGCGCTGACATCGGCGACTGAGAAGCCGGCGCGGGCCATCATCTCGCCATCGCCAGTGGCCGCCACCAGTCCCGCTTCGGCTTGCACCAGCAGGTCGTAGGCTTTTCTGTCGCGGTACGGGCCCATGTCGCCATACCCCGATATATCGCAAACAATCAGCGTCGGATGTTGCTCCTGCAACTGGTCGAACGAAAGGCCTAACCTGTCTGCCGCTCCCGGCGCCAGATTCTGCACGAACACGTCAGCACGGGCGAGCAGCGCGTTCAGCAGCGGCCGCCCATCGGGGTGCTTCACATCTAACGTGAGACTTTCCTTGGAGCGGTTGGCCCACACGAAATACGACGATTGACCCAGCACTCGCTTATCGTACATACGGGCAAAATCGCCCACGTCGGGACGTTCAATCTTGATGACGCGGGCACCCTGGTCGGCCAGGTGGCGTGTGCAAATTGGCGCGGCCACGGCATGTTCCAGCGCCAGCACGGTAATGCCATCCAGGGGACGTAGTGACATGCGCATAGCTTAGGAGCCAACACGATGCAGCGCTACCAGATGTACATCGATGGCCATTTCTCGGACGCACGCTCCGGCAAGTGGTTTGACAGCTACAACCCCTTCACCGGCGTGGTCTGGGGCCAGATTGCACAGGGGAACGCGGATGACGTGCATCGCGCCGTCACGGCGGCACACACGGCGTTCACCACCGGTCCGTGGCCACAATTCACCGCCAGCCAGCGCGGGGCGTTGTTACGCAAGCTGGGCGACCTGATTACTCGCGACGCGTGCGCGCTGGCAGAATTCGAGGTGCGCGACAACGGCAAGCTGATCGCCGAGATGGCCGCCCAGCTCAACTACCTGCCGCAGTGGTACTACTACTTTGGTGGCTTGGCCGACAAGATCCAGGGAACGGTGATTCCCCTGGACAAGAAGGGCTACTTCAACTTCACCCGGAATGAGCCGCGCGGGGTGGTGGCCGCCATTTCGCCGTGGAACTCACCGCTGCTGCTGAGCAGTTGGAAAATTGCGCCCGCGCTGGCCGCGGGCTGCACCGTAGTGCTCAAACCATCCGAGTTCACGTCGGCATCAGCGCTGGAGTTCGTCAAGCTGGTTGAGGAGGCGGGATTCCCGCCCGGCGTGGTGAATGTCGTGACGGGTTTCGGCAGCGACGTCGGTGCGCCGTTGGTCGAACATCCCCTCGTGCGCATGGTCGCGTTCACCGGTTCAGATACCACCGGGAGGGTCATCAATCAACTCGCTGCAGGACACTTCAAGCATGTGAGTCTCGAATTGGGTGGCAAGTCGGCCAATATTGTCTTTGCCGATGCCAACCTTGATGACGCCGTGAACGGCGCGGTGTCTGGAATTTTTGCGGCCACCGGACAAACGTGCATCGCTGGATCGCGCCTCTTGCTGCAGGACAGCATTCACGACCAGTTCGTCGAAAAACTGACGGCGCTGGCGCGCACCGCTCGCATGGGCGACCCCATGAGCCTGGATACGCAGGTGGGTCCGATTACCACGCGACCGCAGTACGAGAAGGTGCTTCGCTACATCAACATCGCGCAGCAGGACGGCGCCGAGCTGTTGCTGGGTGGTGTGCCGGCAACGCGGCCAGAGTGTGGCAACGGCTGGTTTATCGAGCCCACCATTTTTTCGGGCGTGACGAACAACATGCGTATCGCGCAGGAGGAGGTGTTCGGACCCGTCCTGTCGATCATCAGATTCACTGATGAAGACGATGCGGTGCAGATCGCCAACGACTCCCGATTCGGGCTCGGATCTGGCGTGTGGACCAGCGATATCGGTCGGGCGTTTCGCATGTCTGAGCGCATTCAGGCCGGCACGGTCTGGGTGAACACTTATCGCGCACTCAGCTACATGTCGCCATTTGGCGGTTACAAGGATTCTGGGCTGGGTCGCGAGAACGGAATGGATGCGATTCGGGAGTATCTGCAGGTGAAAAGCGTCTGGATCAACACTGGTGCCTTGAGCGCCAATCCGTTCACGATGCGCTGAGATGCCGCTGCGCGAGCGCATGACCGGTCGTGCCGCGTTTTTGCGGCTCTTGATTGATGAAGGGGTCACCCATCTGTTCGGTAATCCCGGCACCACCGAGCTGGCGATCATGGAAGCGCTGCCGCACTTCCCCGAGCTCACGTATGTGTTGGGACTGCAGGAGTCGGTCGTGCTCGGTATGGCCGACGGCTTCGCCCGCGCGTCCAACCAGCTGGCGGCAGTCAACCTGCACTGCACACCGGGTCTTGGTCATGCCATGGGCGCCCTGTACAATGCGAAATTCTCGGGTTCGCCGCTGATCATTACCGCCGGGCAGTACGAAATCGGATACGGGCTGCAGGAGCCACTGTTGTACGAACCGCTGGTGCCAATTGCCCAGCCGCTCGTGAAGTGGGCCATCGAAGTGACACGCGTTCAGGATTTGCCGCGCATTATGCGACGCGCCGCAAAGATTGCGATGACGCCGCCCACCGGACCCGTGTTCATCAGCCTGCCGGGCAATATTCTCGATGACGAGGCCGAACTCGATTTCGGCAAACCAACCCGCGTCGATGCAACAACCCGACCATCCGACGAAGCGTTGATTCGACTGGCGGACACATTGCTCGCGTCTGCACGGCCAGTGATGATTGCATCCACTTCGATGAGCGTCTTGCCGGTCCGACCGCGGGCGGCAATCTCTTTGGCGAGGCGCGTGACGCGCGCCATAGTCTGCGGGATGAATTTCTGCCCGCCGAACCCGGGATTCACCGACATGACGAGGATGACGTCCACTTCGTCGATCAGGGGAAAGACGGCTTCGATCGCCGTGCCGGGGTTGAG
>JANOKE010000234.1:0-24397 GCA_031419135.1 Gemmatimonadaceae bacterium | reverse complement strand
CTCACTACTGCAGTAAGAAGTACTCACTACTGCAGTAAGAAGTACTCACTACTGCAGTAAAGAGTACTCGGTACTGCAGTAAACGTACTTCCTACTCCCGACTTCCTACTTCCATCTCTGTTCTGCCCATCACCACCGCCGCCGTCATGTCGCCCGTCACGTTGGCCGTCGTGCGAAACATGTCCGGAATCGTATCAACACCCAGCATGATCCCCGCGCCCTCGATGGGAAGCCCCGCCGCCATGAGCACGGGAACCATCGCAATGATGGTGCCGCCCGGAATGCCCGGCACCGAGAACGACACCAGCACGGCCGTGATCGCAACCGTCGCCAGCTGTGCGGGCCCCAGCGTGATCCCGTACAGATGCGCGATGAACACGATCGGTACCGTCTGTCCAACGCCCGCGCCAATGCGGAATGTCGCCGTCAGCAGCGGCACCAGGAATCCGGCAATTTGCGGCGGCAACGCCAGCGTATCGCGCGTGGCCGTGATCATGGCCGGCATGGCCGCCAGCGAGGATCGTCCACTGAACGCCATCGCCTGCGCCGGAAGCGCAGCCCGCGCAAACGTGCTCAGGCTGATGCGGCCCCCGATTACCGCCACCGGGTATAGGAGTGCAATCAGCAAGGTGGTCAGCACCGACACCACCGCGATGTAAGTGGCCAGTGCGCCGGCGGCGCTGAGGCCCAGGCGCGCCGCCAGCGGCACCGCTAACGCGAACACGCCGATCGGTGCGAGTTTGAGCACCCAGTGCACCAACGTGATCGACGCGTCAAGGATGCCTTCAAACAGCCGCACCACGGCCGCCCGTCGCGACACGTCGATACGCGACAACGCGATGCCAAACGCGATGGCAAAGATGATCAGTTGCAGCATCGCACCATCGGCGGCCGCTTTGATCGGATTGGCAGGCACCAGGTCCACCAACCACTGCGCAAACGAAGGCATCGTGCCCGATGCGGTCGCGCCCACATTCGCACTCGCCCGCAGTGCGGCCGATGCCGCTGGGTCGATGGACAGCATGGAGAACGCCGGACCGGCCGCCAGAACGCCCAGCGAGCACGCGAGGACGAGACTCACCAGCATGAACAGCAGCGCGCGGCCACCCAATCGGCCGATGGTGCGCGTGTCCGGTGCCGATGTGACGCCCACAATCAGGCTTGAGACGACCAGCGGAATGATCGTCATGCGAATGGCGTTGATGAACAGCGTGCCCAACGGCTCGATCCAGTGTACCAGTGTGGTCAGCCCCGCGATGTCGCTCACCGATGCGCCAACACCGAGCCCCAGCCCGGCGATCAACGCCACAAGAACCCGCATGGTCGGCGACATCAGGGCAAGCTACGCCCCAGGGCCGCGGCGCGCGATTGCGACCCCGCCCGCCACCGCTCAAACGCCTTGCGCGACGTCAGCGCCGGGACGTACCCGAACTCCCGCTTGAGACGTTCGTTGCTCAACACCGGGCGGTATCGCAGAAAATCCACCTGCTCCGGTCCGTAGCGCGTTAGCCTTAACGGCTGCGCGACCGCAAGTACTCCGCGCAACAGCCAGGCGGGCACCGTGAGCAGCGGTTTGTCCAACAGCGCCGCGATCTCGTGAATGGACAGTGCGCCATCGCCCGCGACGTTGAACGTGCCAACCACCGGTGAGTCGATGGCACGCACCAGACATGCCACCACATCGGCATCGTGCGCGAAAACAAATGGCGAGTCCGACCCGCGTATGGCCAGCAATCGAGGCTGCTCGAACAGCGCCGTGATCTGATTGCTGACCGTCGCGCCAAGGATGGTACCCACGCGAAAGATCACCTGCTCGAGAGCCGGAAACCGTGCGCGATAGTCGGCCAGCATCTCTTCAACCAATCGCTTATGCCAACTGTAGGCGAACGACGTGTTGCCGCGCAGAGGCGTGTCTTCGTCTATCCACAAAGGATTGTCGGCATGATAGCCGTAGGCGGCACCACTCGACGTAACGACAATGCGCTGCACGCTGGCCGCTACACAGGCATCGAGAACGTGCTGCGTGCCGGTGACGTCCACCGAATACTCGAAAGCCCGCGAACTGCGCTTGGCTGGCGTGACGATCGACGCCAGGTGCACGACGCACGTGATCGCGAACGAGCGGAGCAGA
The DNA here is from genome assembly GCA_031419135.1 of Gemmatimonadaceae bacterium. Taxonomy (GTDB): domain Bacteria; phylum Gemmatimonadota; class Gemmatimonadetes; order Gemmatimonadales; family Gemmatimonadaceae; genus Gemmatimonas. Next base: position 22,266 of record JANOKE010000234.1, on the reverse strand, counting down.
TCCGCCAGTCCATCGTCGCGCACGTCATGCCGCACGAACGTCGCGCCTGCCGGAAGCGTGTCGGCCGACCGGATGTCGGCCGCCACTAAGATACCCACGTGCCCTTCACCCCGACGCTCGGCCAATTCCTGCATCAGCAGGCGTCCGACGTAGCCGGACGCCCCGGTTACCAGCACGTTGGTGGAAACGGGTTCATGCATGATTCTTGGGCGTGTCAGCGAAAACGCAACGCGAAAACGATTGAACCGCCGGGGGCGCAGGGGACGCGGGGAACAACAAATTCTCGAAATGTCTGCCCCGCGGACGGCCCCACTGTACCTCGCGATCGCCGCGCGTTGTTCTCCGCGTCCCCGGCGCCCCCGGCGGTTCAATCATGAAACAGGAATCGGGCGCCGCGACCACCAGGCGGCCAACGACAGCCCTGCCACGACATGCCAGATCCCCCACCACGCCGCCACAATGGCCATCCCACCCAAGCCGCCAAAGAACGTGAAGATCAAAATCAGTCCCAGCCCCGAATTCTGAATTCCCACCTCAAAGCTCACAGCGCGCCGATCGCGTTCGGCAAGTCCAAGCAGCGCCGCAGTCCAATAGCCCACCGTCAAGGCAATCGCATTGTGCAGGAAGACGGCGACCACCACGCGTGGCACGTACGTCACGAAATACAACCAGTTGCCGGCCAGCGCCGCAATCAAGAACAGCGCGAACACCGCCATGGAAAGCCGCTTGAGCGGCTTCCGGACACGATCGGCAACGCGCGGCCATCGCCTCGCGATGATCAGGCCCGCGGCCAGCGGAAAGCCCAACAGCACAACAATCGTCACGAACATTTCGGACGGATCGACCGCAATGTCTCGCAGCAGTGCGCGTGCAGGAGCGTATTGCGCGGCCCAGAATCGCAACACCAACGGCGTCATCACCACCGACAACACCGTGGACGCCGAACTGATGCTCACCGAGAGCGCCGTGTTGCCGCCTGCCAGATGCACCAAAAAATTCGAGATATTCCCCGCCGGGCAACTGGCGATGAGCATCATCCCCAACGCAATGCTGGGCGCCGGGCGGATGATCGTGACCAGCAGAAACGTGAATGCGGGAAATACGAGATAGTGGCCGAATAAACCGATCAATACCGGACGCGGATTGGTGAGCACCCGTTTGAAGTCGTCGGTGCGGATGTCGAGCGCCACACCGAACATCACGATCCCCAGAATCGCATTCAGCAGGTGCAGCGTGTTGGCGCTGAAATTCAGCCGAACTGCATCGAGCTCACTCACCGACCCTTGGGTTCCTGATGCATGGCCTTGAAGTGAATGAGACCCGGTGCCCACATGTGCACCGTCGGATTCACGTCGATATGAATCACCGTGGGGCCCTCACGCGCCAGCGCCCGCGTGATCGCCTGTCCAAGCGCCGCTGGATCCTTCACGCGATCGCCCGCCGCACCCATCGCCATGGCCACCTTCGCGAAATCGATCTCGCCGAAATCAGTCCACATATTCTCGTGGTCATCAAGCCGCTTCCTGAGCAGCATCTTGACCGGTCGCAACGCAATCGATTGGGTCATCTTCACCATGCCCCACTGTTTGTCGCACAGCACCAGCCAGACGATGCGCAATTTATGACGGACCGCCGTTTCAATTTCCTGTGGGTGCATGCCTGCCGCGCCGTCGCCGATAATGCAGGCAACCGGATGTTCGGGCACCGCCACGGCGGCTCCCACGGCCTGCCCCATTCCGGCGCCCAGCATCCCCATCTTCATGGTGCTCAGCATGCGGGCCGGTGGCCGCGCGTGTGAGTAGAACATGCTCCACACGGCCGTGTTGCCGCCGTCGGCCACCAGCGGACTGCCGGCCGGAAAGAGTGCGCGCACCAGCGCCGCCGCATGCGCCGAATGCATGGGAGCGTCGCGATTCGTGAGTGCACCATCGAGTTTTGCCTGATAGCGCCGAATGTGCTCGCGATATCTGGCCATCTGCGTGCGACGTCGGTCCAACGACATCTCGCCACGACGCGCCTGAAGTCGCACCAGCAGTGCCGAAAGAAACGCACCGGCATCGGCCTGCACCGCCACGTCGGCTGGTTTGTTGGCGCCAATCACCGAGTCGTCGATGTCCACCTGTATGGTTTTCTGCTCACTGGCGGCCCGCCAGTACGGTGGCTTTCCCCACCAGTCAGTTTCGCCCACGCGCGAACCCACAATCAGCATCGCGTCGGCGTCGTTGCGCGCCAGGGTATTGAGTTTCACGTGCGTCATGGGGAGCGCCAGCGGCGAATCTTCATCGAACACCCCGCGCGCTGCCCAACTGGTGGTCACTGGCGCCTCGAGTAACTCGGCAACGGCGCGCAATGCGTCATGCGCCTGCGCGTGAATCACACCACTGCCCGCATGAATCACCGGCAGCTGTGCGCGCAACAACACATCGGCCGCCCGTTCCACATCGTTGGCATCGGCGGCCATCGGCGTCGTGCGTCGATATTGCGACGGCGTCCAGATCGACACGTCGGCCTTCACCTCGGCGTTCATGAGGTTCTCCGGCACATCAATGTGCACGACACCCGCGCGTCCATCCCAGCAGGCACGGAGCGCCGCGCGCATGAGCTCCGGGATACGTTCAAAGCTGGGCACAGCGCAGCTGAACTTGGCAAACGACGCCACGACGCGCTGCTGGTCGAACCCCTGATACGTGCCGGTTCGCATGGGATACATCGCACCAGTGCGCCGCGCACTGGAAATGCACAGCACACGATTTCCCTCCGCCTGTTCGACGACGAGCCCGGGCAGGATATTGGCCACACCCGGGCCGTTGCTCGCCATGCACACACCCAGTCGGCCGGTAAGTCGCGCATAGGCGGCCGCAGCGTGGGCCGCGCTGGCTTCGTGCCGCGGCGTGATCAATCGAATGCCCAGCCTGTGCAGCGCAGAATAGAAGCCAAAATACGTGCCGTCGATGATGCCGAACACCACCTCGACACCTTCCGCCAGCAGCATGCGCGCCAGAACGTCACCACCAGTCGTGCTCATGGGTTCTCCTCAAGGATGAATCCAATATGTGGTGGTCGGCCGACATTCGTCAGACACATTGCGCTAGCTTGTGCGTGTTCGTCACCGACCCTCACGCGGGCTTTCTCATGCGCGTTCTCATCACCGGCGGTACCGGCGCGCTGGCCCGCGAGCTTCTGGATGCTGCCCAGACGCTGGACAGCACCCTCCGCTTGAGCAGTCGCCGTCCTCCCGCAAACAATGCGCCGCACCATGAGTGGATTGGCGCTGATCTCACCACCGGTGCGGGATTAGCGGACGCGCTGCGTGACGTCACCACGATCGTTCACACGGCAAGCGATTTCACGCGCTCGCACCAAGTGGACGTCGAGGGCACGAAGCGCCTGCTCGACGCGTCCCGAAGGGCCGGCGTTGCGCACCTGATCTACGTGTCCATTGTTGGCATCGACCGGATCCCGTATCGGTACTATCAGCACAAGCTGGCCGCCGAGCAATTGATTGAGTCGGCTCCGGTACCCTTCACGATAGTGCGCGCCACGCAGTTTCACTCGTTCATCGATAGTCTGCTGACAGCGGCCGCGCGCTGTCCCCTGGTGATGCCCTTGCCCGTGCGCTTTCAGTTGCAGTCGGTCGCGACACGCGATGTCGCGCATCGGCTCGTGCAAGCGATACTGGATGGCCCTCGTCAACGCGCTCCGGACTTTGGCGGTCCGGAAACGCTGTCGCTGGGCGACGCCGCGCGCGCGTGGAAAGCCGCGACGGGAATCGGCAAGCCGGTGTTGCCGATATTTCTGCCGGGGAGAGTGGCCGCCGCATTTCGCGCTGGCAGAAATACGGTGCAGAGTGGCGTTCGCGGCACACTCACATGGCGCGAGTGGCTGTCCCAGCGATATCCGACGGGCCGCGTGTGAACAGTTGCGCGTTTACGCAACCCGACCTGCCCGCAACACCAACGGCCATCGAATCAACTGTCGTTCGGCGCTGCCCCATGTCGCTGTAAGCTCGCGCGAAAACTCAACCATCGGGTCAACCCCGTTGGCTGCGCGAAAACGCGTCACTGCCGACCAGGTCGCCACATACCCGGCAAGCTGCGCCGCCGTCCACATCGCCTCCATGGCAAACTCTCCGATCGCGATCCGCGCAAACGGGAACGCCAGATCATCGTAGCGTGCATCGACATGCCGTCGCTGCGGCGGCCACCACGATGTGAGCCGCGCGTCCATCGCGTTCACCACGTTGGCCACCGTCGGTGCCATCGGCACATCAAGCAGCGTGTAGCACCATTCGGCGATCACGCCCGCTGGTGCCAGTACCCGCCGCGCTTCGGCATGGAACGCGTCCACGTCGAACCAGTGCAATGCCTGCGCGACCGTCACCAGCGCCACGCTGGAATCGGCCAGTGCGCTCAATTCCGCCGATGCCACCTGATACCCCACCCGCTCATGCGGCTCCGCTTGCGAAATTTGCTGCGCGCTGGCGTCGGTGGCATGGACCCGGTCGAAATACGCCGCCAGTGCGACGCTGGCCTGACCCGATCCGCATCCGCAATCCCAGACGGCGGCGCGCGACGGCGCGGCGTGCGCCAGTGCCGCAAACAACGCATCCGGATAGCGCGGCCTGAACGCCGCATAGCCCGGCGCTACACCCGAAAAGTGATCGGCAAACCCGGTCACGCCTGCCATGACCTACCTGGGAATCATTCCGACACACGATGCCGGCGGCGCCGCTTCCGCAGCACCATACTGCGACATCGTGAGCGCTGCCGGCTGTGCGCCATGGGCCATCGTGAGCACAAAGAAGTGACTGTACGTCGCGTCGCAGATGTCGGGCAGCGATGGCCCGCCCAACGCTTTGATGATGGCGGGTGTGGTATTGCTGTGCCCAACCACCAACACCACGCCCTGCTGCCTGCGCACCGCGGCGACCACCGCCGCGATGTGCGCCGCACCGCCGCCCTCGAGCGAAACCACCTGCGGCGTCACCCGGGTTTGCGCCGAAACCATCGCTGCGGTGAGGGCGGTGCGTTGACGCGACGACACGATAATGGCCGTGGGCGGCGACGCCGCGAGTGCCTGCGCCAGCGCCGCTGCGCGCACGCTCCCGATGTCACTGAGCGGCGGATCATCTCCCGGCACGGCTGCCTTCTCGGCGTGACGCACGAGAATGACCATCGACGGCCCCGCCTGCGCCGAAAGCGGTGTGCGGGCAAAACCCGCCAGTCCGACCAGTAAGGAGCCAATCACCATCGACAGCATCATGCAACGCGAGTAACGCACCATCATCCACCTCGGGAAAGCAATCAACCTTCAAGCAGGTGCCGCACACGCGGCCAGTCCTTGTCGTCCTTCTCGCGCGACGTCACGCGAATGCGACTCCGGCAGCGTCCCAGTTGATCGCACCGAGCACGGCATCCAGATAGTCCGCGCGACGGTTCTGGTACCTGAGGCAGTACGCGTGCTCCCACACATCAACGCCAACAACCGGTCGCTGGCCATCGAACAACGGCGTGTCCTGATTGGCACTGCCACGCACACTCAACTTGCCACCGCCATCGCGCATCAGCCACGACCATCCCGATCCAAACTGCCCCAACCCTGCCGCCTTGAGCGCCGCGATGCACGCGGCAAGAGAGCCAAAGTCGCGCATGATGGCCGCCCCCAGCACGCCACTCGGCACCTTCGCACCGCCCGGTGCGAGCAGCGTCCAGTACAACGCGTGGTTTGCATGACCGCCACCGTAATTGCGCACCGCAGTTCGCACACCATCGGGAAGCGCAGCCAGCCCCACCAACAACTCCCGCAACGTGCGACCCTGAAGCGCCAACTGCGTTTCAAGCGCCTTGTTGAGATTCGTCACGTACGTCGCATGATGCGTGTCGTGATGAATGGACATGGTCTGCGCATCAACCGTTGGCTCGACCGCATTCTCCGCATATCCAAGCGGCGGCAACACGAAGGGATACGTCTGCGCCAATACATCATCCGCCACCGTGAGTGGCAACGCAACCACGATGCGCGCATCCAAACCCGACAGCACACTCAATCCCGCAGCAGCACCAGCCGATGTACGAAGAAATCGTCGACGATCCATACGCGTACCGATCCTGATTCAAAAGCTCTGTTGAGTACTCCGTACTGAGTTAAAGTACTCCGTACTGAGTTGAAGTACTCCGTACTGAGTTAAAGTACTCCGTACTCAGTTCAACGTACTTCCCCCTGCCGACTCCCGACTCCCTACTCAGTATTTCAAGTACCGCTCCAACTCCCACGTCGTAACCTGCTGGTTGTATTCGCGCCACTCGGCGCGCTTGGCCGCCAAAAAGTGCTGCGAAATATGCGCACCCAGCGCCGCAGTCATCACGTCATCCCGTTCCAGCTCGTCGCAGGCTTCATTGAGATCGTGCGGCAGATCATCCACCCGCAGGCGACGGCGCTCCCGGTACGACATTTCCCAGATGTTCGTGTTGATCGGCTCACGCCAATCCGCCTCGGTCCTCAGGCCATCGAGCCCCGCCGCCAGCATCACCGTCAACGCCAAATAGGGATTCGCGCTGGGATCCGGCATGCGCAATTCAATGCGCGTACCGGCGCCCCGGCGCTCCGGCACCCGAATCAACGGTGAACGATTCCGCATGCTCCAGGCCACATTCACCGGGGCCTCGAACCCCGGCACCAGACGCTTGTACGAATTGACAAGAGGGTTCGTCACCGCACACATCGCGCGCGCGTGCTTGAGCAACCCGCCAATGTAGTGCAACGCCGTCTTCGACAGTTCCCACTCGCGCTGCGGGTCCCAGAACGCGTTTTGACCGTTGCGAAACAGCGATTGATGCGCGTGCATGCCGCTGCCGTTTTGCCCGAACACCGGCTTCGGCATGAACGACGCAACCAGATCGAACTGCCGGGCCACTTGTTTTACCACGAAACGAAACGTCGCGATATTGTCGGCCGTACGCAGCGCGTCGGCGTACCGAAAGTCGATTTCGTGCTGACCATGGGCCACTTCGTGATGCGCCGCTTCCACCTCAAAACCCATCTGTTCAAGGGTATCCACGATGGCGCGACGGGCATCCTCGCCGAGGTCCATGGGCGCCAGATCGAAATAGCCGCCCACATCATGCGTATCGGTCGTTGGTCGACCATCGGCTGTCGGCTTGAACAGAAAGAATTCCGCTTCCATGCCGGCGTTCATCACGTACCCCTGCTCGGCGGCGCTGGCCATCTGGCGCTTCAGCACACCGCGCGGGTCACCGGCGAATGGCGTGCCATCGGGCAGCGTCACGTCACAGATCACACGCGCCACACGGGCCGAGGGATCGCCCCACGGGAAAATCTGAAAAGTGCTCAGGTCGGGCACCAACAGCATGTCCGATTCCTCGACCCGCACGAATCCCTCGATACTCGATCCGTCAAACATGATGTCGCCATGCAATGCCTTCCGAAACTGCGACGACGGGATCTCGACGTTCTTGATCACGCCAAGAATGTCCGTGAACTGCAGGCGAAGAAATCGCACCTGCTGCGCCTCCGCGAGTTCGAGGATGTCACTCGCGGTGGCGCCGGTCAGGCTGGAGGGGACGAGGGATCGACTGGGGGCAGGCACAAGCGCGAGGGCTGAGAGAGGTACTTCCGAATTGTAGCGATGGCGTGGCGAGTCCCGTACCCGCTATGCCGCCGGTTGTCCGCACCGATACTATTCGCTCCTCATGAACACGTCGAATCAACCGGGGGTTGGCAACCCGGCCCCCAGATTCTGTTTCGAGTGCGGTGCCGCGCTCTCGGCCGGCGCCAGATTTTGCCATCGCTGTGGCACGCCGCTCTCGAATGCAAGCCAGCCCGCCCTCACGTCGAGGGTCGGCGTGGCGTCGGTGCTTCCGTGGGGAGTGGCCGCCGTGGCACTGCTGGTGGTGGTTGCCGTGCTTGCTGGCCGAGACCGAGAGTCGGGAAGCACAAACGGCGGGCCGCCAGCCGTCGCCACGGATCAATCAGACGCCGGAGGACTCGTTGCGCCCAATTCGGTGAATCCCTCCACTCCTGGCCGCCCGCCCGATCTTGCCACCATGACGCCCTCGGAGCGCGCCAATCGCCTCTATGTCCGCGTGATGGAATACGCTGAGACTGGCAAAGTCGACTCGGTCGCCCGATTCGCGCCAATGGTCCTTGCCGCGCATCAGATGCTCGAACGGCCGAGCGCCGATGAGCGCTACCACTATGGCCGGGTTGCCGAGGTGGTCGGTACCAGCGAGATCGCCAAGGCGCAATCTGACACCATCCTCAAAGACAATCCGTCGTCGCTTCTGGGATTGCTGCTCGCCGCCCGCGCCGCGCGAGTCGAGAAAAACGAAACGGCCGCCAAAGCGTTCGACCAGCGGTTGCTCGCCGCCCTCGCTCGTGAACTCGCCACACCCAACCCTGACTACGACAACCATCGCGCGGAAATCGACCAAGCGGTCGCCGAGGCGCGTCGCCACAACTGACGGCCATGGTACGCACAACGACCGAAATGGCTTACCCTGCTCGGCGCATCGTTCTAGCTGAAGGGGCGGACATTCGTCTGGCGCTTGACGTGGAAGGCGTCTCTATGTACTAGGAGTAGCCATAGACGGGTGCCATTGGGATTCGCCAGCGGCATGCAGAACAAAACCGGCCGGAATCGCAGCGCCCGTGAGGGCTGTGGGTGACGTGCCATCCGCAGCGAACGCTGTGGAATCCAGATCTACACCAGTGAGGGAGGCAGTCATGCCGCGTGGCGACGAGAAGTCCGAAGAGCAGCAGTTTATCGACATCGACGCGGGCGACCTTCGGGTCGGGTTCGCAGGCTCGTCGTACGACGACGAAGAGGAAGACGATGGCTACGGCCTGCCGGCAGACGACAGCGACAGTCTGTGGGACAGCGCCGACGACGAGGACGAGGACGACGACGACGAGGACACCGATAGCTTTGAGGAGGAAGCGATCGACGAGGAAGAAGAAGAGGAGGACATGTTTGGCGGCTCCATGCCGCGTCGCGGACCCGGCCGTCCGCCCAAGAATCCGGGCGCGCCCAAGCCAGCGCCAAAACTGAAGGCACCTCCAGCACCCAAGGTCGAATCCCCAGCCACGCCGCCACCCGCTCCGACTCCAGTTGCAAAACCGGCCGCGGCGCCAAAAACTCCGGCCGCCAAAAAAGCGCCGGAGGCTAAGCCCGTCGTGACGCCAGTCGCGACGTCTCCGGTGGCGGCAGCGCCAAAGCCAGCCGCTGCCCCGAAACCTTCGGCCCCGACGGCAAAGTCGCCCGCGCCGGCAAAGTCGCCCGCGCCGACAAACTCGCCCGCGAAGAAGGCCGTCGCTACCAAAAAGGCGGCCCCTCCAAAGAAAGCGCCGGCAAAGAAGGCGATCTTCTCCAAAAAGAAGTCCGCGCCCGTGAAAAATGCGGCGCCTTCCAAAAAAGCAGCGCCCAAAAAGAACGCGCCCGTGAAAAAAGCCGCCGCCAAGAAAGCCCCGGCGAAAAAGGCCGCCGCCAAGAAACCGGTCAAGAAGGGCCGACGGCGCTAGATCGTTTCTAAATCGGCATGGTCGAACTGGGGCGCGGATCGCCGTCACCGTATATTCCGCGTCCCATGGCCGAATCCCCTGTACCACTTCTGCGCGCCCACGCGCGACACGCTCCATGGAACGCCCGTGGGCTGGCCGCGCATGCGGCCGCGCTCGCCGATGCCGCAGGAATGAAGCCCACCAATGCATCGGCGCGCGCCACACCGAGCGCGCGCGCCGTGCGGTTCTATGTCGCCAACGGGTTGCTCGATCGGCCCGAAGGCGCCGGCACCGCCGCCACGTACGGCTATCGCCACCTGCTCCAGCTGCTGTCAATCAAGATTCGACAGCGCGAAGGTCAAACGCTCGACGCGATTCGCCAGGAAATGCGCGAGGTCACCGGTGATTCGCTCGAACGCCGCGTGGCACAGTCGCTCGCCCCCGCGTTGTCGCTGCACATGGATCAACTCATCCCGCGCGAAGTGGGCGTTGCCACGTGGCGACGACTTCCCATCGCCGATGGCATCGAGATCCACGTGCGTGACGATTCACCGGCCGCACGCGACGATGTCCTGGTTGCCATGCGTGACGCGCTCCGTCAGGCGCTCGGTCGCTACGACCTCGGCAGCTGATCGCGCGCCACGCGCTTCCTTTTTCCCCCGCAGCATCCATGACGTTTCGAGTTCTGGTCACCGACGATGTCGATCCGGAAGGCGTGGCTTTGCTCCTCGCTGAGCCGGAGTTCATCGTCGATGAAGTCCCCACCCTGCCGCGCGACGAGTTACTGCGACGCATCGCCGACTACGACGCCATCGTCGGGCGGAGCGCCACACGCATTTCGGCCGAATTGCTGCAGCATGCCACACGCCTCAAAGTTGTTGGCCGAGCCGGTGTTGGGGTCGATAACATTGCGCTCGATGATGCGACCGCATTGGGTATCGCCATCATCAATGCACCGGCGGGCAACACCGTCGCCGTGGCCGAACTGTTTTTCGGTGCCGTGATCGGCCTGTTGCGCGAGTTGCCAAAGGCGGCGCGCATTCTGGGCGACGGCGGATGGGATCGCACCTCGTTCATGGGGCGCGAACTGAAAGGCAAAACGCTGGGCATCGTTGGCCTCGGTCGCATTGGTGGAGAAGTATCCGCGCGCGCGCACGCCTTCGGCATGCAGGTCGTGGCGTACGATCCCTATATCGCCGACGAACGATTCACCACCTTGCGCGTGCGTCGCGCCACGTCACTCGATGCGCTGTTGACCGAAACCAATATTCTCACCGTGCACGTGCCGTTGACCGACGAAACACGGGGCATGATCGGGAAACGCGAGCTGAGCCGACTGCCGTCGCGATCGGTGGTCGTGAACATGGCCCGTGGTGGAATCATCGATGAGGCAGCGCTGGTGGCGGCACTCGAAACCGACCAGTTGCGCGGGGCCGCGCTCGATGTATTCAACACCGAACCGCTGCCCGCCGACTCGCCATTGCGAATCGCGCCGAACCTGGTTCTCACGCCGCACCTCGGTGCGAATACGGTCGAAGCGCAGCGCAACGTGTCGCGCGATGTCTGCCTCGCAGTGCGCGATGCCTTGCTGCACAAGGATCTTTCACGTTCCATAAACGTGGCCGGCGCCAGCGCCGAATGGGGAGAACTGCAAAGTGCCCTGCTCGTGGCGCGACGCGCCGCCGCCGTGGCGCGCGCGGTGCTGGCCGACCAGGGCATGCGTGCCGTCCGGCGCGTCGCGTTGCGAGTTGGCCCGGAACTCGCGCACGGCGCGGGCGCGCTGCTGGCCGCCGTCGCCGCTGGCGTGTTGGAGGGCGTTATCGAAACCGATCGACTCAATCTGATCAACGCTCGAAGTCTCGCCGAGTCACGCGGTCTCGAACTGTCGGTTGGCGAATCGAGCGACCTGGGCCATCCACGCGCCATTGAGGTGGCGCTCTCGGGCGGAATGCAGCAGTTGGCCGTTGCTGGCGTGGCCCCCGAAGGCAGCATACCGCGCCTCACGCGCATCGGGTCGTTTCACGTGGACGTCAATCCGCGGCAAACACTGGTCATTCTCACCAACAAGGACGTACCCGGCGTCATCGGCCGCGTGGGCACACTGCTGGGCGAACGGCAGGTGAACATCGCCGAGTACCATCAGGCCCGTCTGGCGCAGGGCGGCGACGCGCTGGCGGCGATTTCGGTTGACGGCGTCGTGGATGAGGCCACGCGACAGGCGCTGCTCGGCTTGCCGGACATCGTTTCCGCCAGCATCGTGCAGTTTCGCGCCGAGTAATGCATGACTGCTGCGGCAACGCGCATGAGTGACGTCGCAGCGCGTGTGTCACGCGATCTCGACGTGCGACACGCGTATGCGCGTGATGCATCGGGTCTCGAACTGCTACCCGATGCCGTTGCGCGTCCGGCCGAATTGCGCGAGGTCGAAGAGTTACTGCGCGAGGCGTCGGCGTCGCATACTCCGGTCACACCGGCCGGCGCGCAATCCAGCACCACCGGCGCGTCTATCGTCAATCATGGTTTGCTGCTGTCGATGCGTCGCTTCGATCGCATTCTCGATCTCGATCGCGCGGCGCGCACCATCCGCGTGGAGTCGGGCGTGCTCGTGGCCGATGTGCGCCGTGCCGCCGAGGCCGAAGGACTGCTGTTCACACCCGACCCCACCAGCGAAGAAGAGTGCACCGTTGGGGGCGCCGTCACGTGCAACGCATCGGGGGCCCGTTCGCTGCGCTATGGTGCCACCGGACCGCATGTGCGTGCACTCACGGTGGTACTGGCCAATGGCGAAACGCACGAGTTGCGCCGCCCCGCACTCGAAAAAAATACTGTTGGCTATCCGCTCACCCACGATCAGGTGGACTGGTTTGTGGGAAGCGAGGGGACACTGGGCGTGATCGTGGCCGCCGAGTTCGCGCTGTATCCATTGCCATCGCACGTGCTGGGACTCGCCGTGCCGTTCGCCACCGAAACCGATGCCCTGGCGTTCGTGATCGCCGCTCGGCGCAGTGGCGCGGTGCATCCGCGCTGTCTGGAATATTTTGACGCGCTGGCCTTCGACATCGCGCGCGCAGCCGACGGCCATGCGCATGGCACGGCCCCGTGGGCGCCCGATGCGCAAACGCTCGTGTATCTCGAAGAGACTGGTGCACCCGAAACCGGTGACGCTGAGTTGCCACTCGATCTCTGGCTGGCAATGGCCGAAGCGCATCATGCCCACGCGAACGACATCCGCGTGTACGATTCGCCCGCGGCGCTGCACGAGGCGCGCCGCATTCGCCATGCGATTCCTGCCACAATGAACGCGCGAGGGGCCGCCTGTCGATCTGCCGGTGGTCGCAAGGTCTCCACCGATTGGGCTGTACCCTATCCACGATTGGCCGAGGCGCTGCGTCGCGCGCGTGAGATTGCCAGCGCGCATGGAGTTCCGCAGGCGGTCACGTACGGGCACGCGGGGAACGGACATCCGCATCAGAACTTCATTGCGCACAATGCCGACGAGTTGCGTGACATTGAAGCGGTCGTTGAGGCCATGCTGCGCGACGTGCTGGCCATGGGTGGCACCGTGGCGGCGGAACACGGCATTGGCAAGCTCAAAAAGCGGTGGCTGCCGATGCAGGCCAGCGCGCTGCAGCTGCGGGTGATGCGGGCGCTCAAGCGTGAACTCGATCCGCTGGGATTGTTGGCGCCCGGGAACGTGCTGTGACGCGATTCGCCGACCAGTTGCGGTTTGCCACGGTGATATTCGATGTCGACTCCACGTTGGCGGCGATCGAAGGCATCGACTGGCTGGCCGAACTGCGCGGACCGGATGTGGCGCGCGAGTGCGCCGATCTCACGGCGCGCGCGATGGCCGGCGAGATGCCTATCGAGGCAGTGTACTTGCGACGGTTGCGCGAGATTGCACCGTCCGCCCACGAACTCGACGGACTGGCCGAGGCCTATCGTGCGGCCGTGCAACCCGGCGCGGGGGAGCTGATTGCCGCCTTGCACGACGCCGGCTGCGATGTGCACATGCTCAGTGGTGGACTGCGCGACGCGCTGCTGCCGCTGGCGCGGGATTTCGGCATCGAAGCGTCGCATGTGCATGCGGTCAGGCTGAAGCCCGACGCGTCAGGTCGTTTTGTCGCGTTTGCCGGCGAGCAGCCCCTGGCCACGCAACAGGGCAAGGCCATCGTGCTGGCTTCCCTTCAACTGGCACGTCCATCGGTGATGATTGGTGATGGCTCAACCGATGCGGCCGCGCGTGGCGTGACCGACGGCTTCATCGCTTACACCGGCGTGGCGCGTCGGTCGGCCGTGGTGGCCGTGGCCGATGCGGAAGCGTCGAGTTTTCCGGCGTTGGCACTGCTGCTGTTCGAGACAAAGGCATGAGCGACTCAACGGCATTCGGCACGTTCTTTCTGCCAGGCCCCACGGAAGTGCGTCGACCCGTGCTCGAGGCCATGCTGGCACCCATGTTGCCGCATCGCGGCGCGGCGTTCGAAGCATTGTTCGCACGCATTCAGGATGGACTGCGTCCGATTTTTCGCACCGCACGACCGGTGTACGTGTCCAGTTCGTCGGCAACCGGTTTGATGGAAGCCGCCATTCGATGCTCGCCGCCGGGTCCGATTCTCGCGTTGGTGAACGGCGCGTTCAGCGATCGGTTTGCACAGATCGCCACAGCCTGTGAGCGCGACACGCAGCGGCTGTCGAGTCCCTGGGGTCAGGTGGCCAACCTGAATGCTGTTGAGAGCGCGTTGCAGGCCCGCGCGTTTGCGGCAATCACGGTAGTGCATTCTGAAACGTCTACTGGTGCACTCACGTCGCTGCCCCCGCTGGTGGAGCTGGCACATCGATACGGCGCCGTGTTGCTGGTGGACTCGGTCACAGGGCTGGCTGGTAGTCCGGTGGAAACCGACGCATGGGATATCGACTTCGTGCTCACGGGCTCGCAGAAAGCCCTCGCGCTCCCGCCAGGGCTGGCGTTTGGTGTCGCATCACAGCGATTCATCGCGAACGCCACGAAGGGGGTATCGCGCGGACTGTATTTCGATTTGGTGGAGTTCGAGCAGTACATCCACAAGAACCAAACGCCCAACACGCCGGCGGTCTCGCTGTTGTACGCCACTGCCGCGCAGTGTGAACACATCGCGCACGAAACCATCGAAAGTCGCTGGCAGCGTCATGCCGACATGGCGGCCGCGACCCATGCGTGGGTGACGGAGCTGGCCGCGTCGACATACCTGCCGTTCTCGGTGTTCGCGGCGTCCGGGCAGCGTTCAAGTACGGTCACCGCGGTATCGCTGCCCGACGCGCTCACCGGTGACGCCATCGTGAAAGCAGTCGCCCAGCGGGGCTTTGTGATTGGCGGTGGCTACGGGCAGCTCAAACAGCGTACGTTTCGCATTGGCCACATGGGCGATCACACGGTGGACGGGTTATCGCGATGCCTGAGTGCGTGTGGGGATGCGATTCATGAAGTGCTTGCGGCTCGGTTGTCGTGAGCGGCAACTCCGCATTTTGAACCGCAGGGGACGCAGGGGACGCAGGGGACGAACCTGTGAGCCGAGCGCGCCGACGACTCCATACCAAATTCATTTTTTGAGTCGTTTTGAATTGTTGCTTTCCCCTGCGTCCCCCGCGAACCCTGCGGTTCAAATTTCTCGCTGGAGCCCCACATGAACGCCCTCGATTTCTCCAACCGCCTGATCGTCATCACCGGCGTTGGTCGCGCTGGCCAGGTTGGTGAAGCCATCGCACTCGGCTTCGCGCAACGTGGCGCCACGCTGGCCCTCCTCGATGTCCAGCCCGCCGAAGTCGAAGCCCGCGCCGCATCGCTCATCGCACAAGGCTACAGCGCCTCGGCGCACGTGGCGAACCTGGCCGACGCCAACGCCGCCGAGTTGTCGGCTGCCGAGATCAGTGCCAAAACGCAAAGCCAGTTCGACGGGGCCGTGCATGCGGTGATTTGCGTGGCTGGGGGCTTTGGAATGACCGGACCACTCGACAGCACCGATGTCGCCGCATGGCAAAAGCAGTTCATGATCAATCTCGATACCGCCTACAACGCCACGCGGGCTTTTTTGCCGGCCGTGCGCGCGGGGCACGGATCATTCGTGTACTTCGGCAGCGCAGCCGCGCTTCCCGGCGGCAAGTCGGCCGGAATGGCCGCGTACACCGCCGCCAAGAGCGGCGTGCTCGCCCTCATGCGGGCTGTGGCGGCCGACGAACGCGAACAACACGTGCGCGCCAATGCCGTGGCACCAACGCAAATACGCACCGCCGCAAACATCAGTACCATGGGCGCCGACAAGGACTATGTGGAGCGCGAGTCTGTCGCCGACGTAGTGGCGTTTCTGGCCAGTCCGCTCGCCCGCAACATCTCCGGGCAGGTGATCACGATGGCGTGACTCGCACAGTCGTGAACGCCAATCGCGTATCAGCCCAGCAGTCGGGGATCGAAGTGAAACGGCTGTTCGTTCACGATACGGATGTTCGTCGCCTGGGGATGGGACGGATTGATCAGGTAATTCCATTCGCTGGGAACAGGTGCGGCGGGTACGGCGAGGATAGGCACTGCCGCCGCTGTGAGCCATGCATCTCCAATCTGCCGACAGGCGTTCACATCCAGGTACTCGTTCCAGCCAAACGGCAAGTCAGGAAGGAGCACCCGGTCAACAGCGATCAACTCGGGAATTTCAATCGTCACCGCAACGAGGTCACTCGGCGCGTCGGCTGCGTTGAGATGCACCAGATACTCCAGCGCGGCGAGTGAAATAGTGGCCGATGCATACACGACCGAGCGACCGGTGCTGTTCCATCGTCCGCCGTAACGTCGAGCGCCCTCGCCATCCAGTGCGCTATAGGGCGCCCGACACAACCGAAATACGTTCACTGCGCGTCAACTGAACACGCCATGTTCGATGCGGCCAAGCACCTGTTCGACCAACTGCGATCCGGCATCACTGTCGAGCAACTGGAACGGACGGTGACTGCCCAGCGCGCGATTGGGGCGCGCGAGCCAACGATGCGCATTGTCTTGATCTCCAAACGCGTCTTCCGCACGTACCAGCATGCGCGCCACCCGAGCGAGACGGTCCGACTCATCGGTTGAGAGCCGCTGCTTGTTCGCCCGCTTCCGCAGCAGTGTGCGTATGTTGCCCACAGTGGCATACAGCTGCGCCTGCGACAATTCGAGGTCGGCCAGATCCTCAAATACCATTTCCAGCGACCGCGCGGGAAACCCCTCTCGAACGGCGGCGATCAGGTCGGCCTCGGTGCGCAATTCGCGTCCAATCACTTTGCGGCCGCCCAGCTTTTGGGCTACGGCAACTACTGACATCGGTACCGCCTGGAGTTGGTGGGTGTCATATGACATTTGAAGTATACCCAAATGGCAGTAGGTTGCAAGGCCAGCGCTCGCTCGGTGCTGCTGGCGAATCACCTCTCGCTCACCCACCTTTCGCGCTTGATGACTCTCGCTGCGCGTCGTCGACCCGTCATTCGCGGAGTTTTCCTCGATCGCTCCCTCGAGGAACTCCCGATCTTCCGTCTTGGTTCCACTCGCACTTCATTGAATCCGGCATCTTCGAACGCGTGACAGACTCTCTCCCGAAGTTCAGAAAGCCGCCAGTAGTTGAGGTTGCGCTATCGGTTCAGTTCGACGAGCTGGCGTCCTTCACATCTGTTCACTTCGGAGTTTTCTGGTCGGCCATTCGTGAGCGCTTTCCCAAGACCGAGCACCATCCGCCGCTGGTTAACGCAATGGAGGTCTTTGGCACTACGGGTTCCGGTGGCGGCACTTTGCAGATAGAGTCGGGGTTTCCAGTAGGTCGTTGTTGGTTCGTGAGCGAAGACGGTGATCAATTGATCCAGCTTCAGCCGGATCGATTTGTGATGAACTGGAGGAAAACCGGAACCAACGGGCAATACCCCAGCTTCGAGATTTTGAAACGACAGTTTGACGATGAGTTGGGCCGATTCATGTCCTTTGCAAGAAGCGAATCACTTGGAGAGTTGGCAGTTCGTCAGTGCGAGGTGACTTATGTGAACCACCTTCTACCAGACAACGGCAGCGAACACGCACGTGACGTAAACGACTTCTTGAATTGTTGGAGCGAGCAACGGGAGGGTTCGAGCCTTCCACCGGTGGAGTCGAAGAATTTGTCGTGGCAGTACGTGATGAAGGACGACGATGGAATTGGCCGACTCCACGTCGCCATTCAACCTGCTCGAAGCAAGAGTGAGGTCGAAAATTGTTTGTACTTCAATTGATAGGCCGGGGTGCACCGCTATCACCAGACCTTGCCGGTGCAAAACGCTTCATTGATGCTGCGCATCGCTGGATCGTCACCGGTTTCACCGATATCACGCGAGCCGAAAGTCACGCCAACTGGGAGCGATACCAGTGACAAGTGGAATCTCGTCGCGGTCACCGATTGCGCTGTCTCGGCACCTCCTCAAGGCGGCGGTGGTCTCAACGAATGGCGACGACGATATCACGAGCTTGGATCCCAGGACCGTCCCGTTCACTCTGCATTTCTACGATGGAGCCCCGGTAACAGTTCGGTTTCAGGGAAGTGGGAGTGAACCTGCATCGCTTTGGACCACGATTGATTCGGTGAAACGAGTTGCAGCTCTGGGCCCTGATTGGGATTCCTATGGCGCACGAGCCGTATCTCCACGGGCCTTTGTTCGACTTCTTCCGCTCCTGCCGGCGCTCCTGACTGATGAGACGCCTGCGCCCAGCGTCGTGCCACATCCTTCAGGCGGCTTGGCCCTCGAGTGGCATCAAGGAGGCTACGACTTGGAGGTCTCCGTTTCCGCCGCTGGAGCCATTCAGTGGAGTCTGAGCACCATAGACGATGAGGAGCCCGTCGCGTGGGATACCGACTCGATTCCGCACAAAGTTCGCGAGGCGCTCTTGCGTATGGCCGGGAAGACTCAGGTCTGAACGGATACCCACCACTTCGGCGTTCGACAATCATCACGATGGAACTCCAATGTCAGTGGTAGTCGCCTCAGAGTGCACGGACGGAGTCGACGGCCTTCTTCGCGGTCATGAGTCATTGGGTGTGGTAGAGTTCACTGTGGGGTTTGCTCGGGGTTTGCGTCAAGGGGTCGTTCGCGCACCTCTGCCAGAACAGTCGGCGCATGCCCATGTCGTGGGCCGAAAAACCGATGGGACGAAGAAACGCTTTGCCAGAGAAGCGCGAATTGTTCGATCGGGTTTGTGACACTCGCCGAAGGGACCTCTGATTCGAGTGCCCCAATTCGGGGAGCCCGGTCAACCGAGAGGGGGCAGTATCACTGGCGCGAGGCGGGCCACGCAGTCAGCTTCCACCCTTGATGACTCTCGCTGCGCGTCGTCGACCCGTCATTCGCGGAGTTTTCCTCGATCGCTCCCTCGAGGAACTCCCGATCTTCCGTCTCAGTGATTCTGCGGACGACACGGCCGTGTCGTTCACGGCCGACAACGGCGGACGCTGGCGCGTCATACCCGCCCCCGGCGATCGCCTCCCCGGCACGTTCGACCAGGACGTCTACGTCGAGGTGCTCCATCGATACAACGAGGCCGGGTCGCCACCAGACGGGTCCGTTTCCTTTACCTTGCACTCGTTCCTGCGCTCCATGGGCCGCCGCGCCGACGGTCGCACCTACGAGCAGTTGCGTGGCGCCCTCGCGCGACTGGAGCGGACTACCCTCGAATCGGTGGGCGCCTATTGGTCGGCCGCCACAGGTCATGCCGACCTCAGCTTCAGCATTCTCAGCTCCGCCGCCGTCCAGCGCCGCCGAGTGGCCGATCGCGAGCAACTGCACCTGTTCGGAAACCTGTCGGCCGGAGAACCGGGTGACGCCAGGGTAATCCTGTCGCCAACCCTGCGAGCCAATCTCGCCGGCCGCCATTCCGTCTCGCTGTCGTCGGTCCGTTATCACGCCCTGTCGTCCCCAGTGGCGCGCCGACTGTACCGCATCCTTGAAGTGGCCCGGGCCGATGGCCGACTATCTTGGCGTCTGACCCTCGAAAGGCTAGCCGAACAGCTCCCGCTCACGCAGCGTTATCCTTCACATCTGCAGCGGGTTTTGCAGCCGGCGCACGAGATGCTCCTCAGCGCCGGCCTCGTGCGCGATATAGGGATTCGGCAGTACGACCGCGTCTGGCATGTGGACTACGTGTTGGGTACTCGACCCCGTGATGAAACCTGAGGGGCTACCTAAGTGTCTCTCTAGTGGCATTCTCCGCTTCTCCCTCTTTCAAGCCGCCGCATGACTCGCAACCGTAAGGCCGCAGTCGCCAGCCTGGTGTTACTTCCGCTCCTCGCCGGAGGCTTTGCCCTCCAGGCTCGGGCAACCCGCGGCGGCGCCCAGCTGCTCGATCAGGTTCTCACCTTCGTGGCACTGCGCTACGTCGATACACTCGACGCGCAGCTGTTGTATGAGAAAGCCGCTCGCGGCCTGGTGAAAGAACTCGCCGATCCGTACACGGAACTCTTCACGCCCAAGCAGATGGCGGAGTTCTCGCGCAACACCAACGGTCGCTACGCCGGACTCGGCATGCAGATCGTCAGCGTGGGTGGCTATGTCACCGTCGACAAAGTGTTCCCCAACACACCGGCCGAGTCACGCGGCGTAATGGAAGGCGATCGCATCGTTACCATCGACACGTTTCAGGCGCGTGGCTGGAGTACGCAGGATGCGCAGAACAAGCTGCTCGGCGCAGTTGGCACGCCGGTTACGGTCACCTTTTCGCGCCCCGGTGTGGCGCAGCCGCTCAAGCTCGACTTCAAGCGCGCCGAAATTCACGTGCCGGCCGTTGCGTACCGCATGATGATCGATGATCGCGTCGGATATATCCCGCTCACGCGATTCAGCGAGCAAACTACGCAGGACATCGCGGAGTCGGTGATCGAACTGCGCAAAAAGGGCGCGAAGGGCATTGTGATCGATCTGCGAGGCAATCCCGGCGGCATTCTTGAGGAAGCGTTCGCGATGTCCAACCTCTTCCTGCCCAAGGGGAAGGAACTGCTCAGTGTGCGTGGACGGGGTGAATTCCAGAAGTTCGTCGCCGAAAGGGAGCCGCTCGCGTCGGACATTCCACTGATCCTGCTGGTTGACGGTGGTTCCGCTTCAGCGTCGGAGATCGTTGCCGGCGCACTGCAGGACTACGATCGCGCGCTGGTGCTGGGCACCACATCGTACGGCAAGGGACTCGTGCAGAGCGTTTACAATCTCGACGGCGGTTACGCACTCAAGATCACCACCGGCAAGTGGTACACGCCGTCCGGTCGCTCCATCCAGAAGGAGCGCAAGTTCAACGCCGACGGACAGTTTGTTGAAGTGTTGTCGGATTCCATCGAAACCGACTCGGCGCGCAAGGCACGACCGGTGTTCAAGTCGGCGTCGGGACGAACGGTGTACGGCGGTGGCGCCATCACACCCGACCTCATGGTGTCGGCCGACACGATCTCCAGCAAGGAACAAGCGCTGGCGCGCGTCGTCGCACCTCACTTCACCAAGTTCTTCAACGCCGTTGGCATGCTGGCTCAGGAGCAAAAGGGCAAGGTCAAGCCCGACTTCACGGTCGATGCGGCGTGGCGCGAAGACCTCTATCGCCGTCTCACCACCGATACCGTGAAAATCGACAAGGCCGTGTTCGATGCCGGTGGCTCGTGGGCCGACCGCTACATCGAGATTCGTGTCGCGCGGGTGGCGTTTGGTGATTCAACCGCCAAGCGGCACGAGATGAGAGACGACAATCAGCTCCGCCGCGCCGTGGCCTTGCTGCGCAAGAGCGCAACGCAGAAGGAAGTCTTTGCCGCTGCCGAAGCCGATGCGGCGTCCGGCCGCCCGGCGTTGGCCAAGAGCTCGCGAGGCGGGCAGTAGCGCAGTCAATAGGAGAAATCCGGACGAAGGTGCGTATTCGTCCGGATTGCCGCCCGCGCAAACCCGGCCTAGCATAGGCTTATGCGCACTCTCGCCATGTTTCAACCCGAGCGCCGCGCCCTCGCGGCGTTCGTGCTGTCCGGTACCCTCCTCACACTGACCGCCTGTAAACGGCCCCACTCGGCAACGCTGGCGGCTTCCGCTTCGGCCCCCGAAGGCCGGATCGCTTTCCCTCCCGATAGTGGCGAAGGGCACCTGTCCAATATCCGCCGCATCACCAATGGCGGAGAAAACGCCGAAGCGTATTGGAGCGCCGACGGGAAGTGGATCACATTCCAGTCCACGCG
Source organism: Gemmatimonadaceae bacterium (assembly GCA_031419135.1). GTDB lineage: Bacteria > Gemmatimonadota > Gemmatimonadetes > Gemmatimonadales > Gemmatimonadaceae > Gemmatimonas. The sequence goes on along the minus strand of JANOKE010000234.1, from coordinate 538 downwards.
CGAGGGTCGAACCTGCGATCAGCAGTACACCATGCGCGCAGACGGCTCTGAACTCACCAAGGTGTCAGTAGGTGGCAAGACCACCTGCGGTTGGTTTTTGCCCGGCGCCAAACGTCTGTTTTTCGGCGCCACGCATGCCGCCGACAGTGCCTGCCCAATCAAGCCCGATCCGTCAAAAGGCTACGTATGGGGCATCGATCCATTCGACATTTACACGGTGGGTCGCGATGGCACGGACCTCAAGCGACTCACTAACTACGGCGTGTACACCGCCGAGGGTGTGTTGTCGCCCGATGGCAAACACATCGTGTTTACATCGCTCAAGGACGGCGATCTGGACATCTACACGATGAATGTCGATGGCACCGACGTGAAGCAGCTCACCAACACACCGGGTTACGACGGCGGACCGTGGTGGTCACCCGATGGCACGAAAATCGTGTATCGCGCCTGGCATCCCACCAATGCCGATTCATTGAAGGCGTATCGCGATCTGCTCAAACTGCGCATGATCCGCCCGAACAGGATGGAACTGTTC
>JANOKE010000233.1:0-18541 GCA_031419135.1 Gemmatimonadaceae bacterium | reverse complement strand
TCTGGTCGCTGGTGCTGAACGAGGTGGTCGCGGTGTCCGTCCTTGGCATCGCGCTATTCATGGCCACCCGCTATCGGCTCGCCACCCCTCACCTGCCCACGATTCGCCCGTCGTTATCACTGAGCGGGAAGGTCATGACCTCGCGTTTGGCCTGGTATTCGTACAGCAACGCCGACGTTGCCATCGTGTCTCGAGTGCTCGGGAAGAGCATTCTCGGCGATTACGCAATGGCGTGGAATCTGACGAATCTTCCCTCGCAGAAAATTGCCGGGACTATCATGAGCGTGACGACCGGCATCCTGGCAAGCGTGCAGCGTGACGACGTTGAACTGCGACGATACTTCCTGCGGATCATGGAGGCGCTCGCGCTCCTGCTCTTCCCTACCACCGTTGGACTGGCGCTGGTGGCGCCGAGCCTGGTGGCTGTGCTGCTTGGCAGCAAGTGGTCGGGCACTGTTCCAATCATCCAGGCGCTCGCTGTCGCGACAGCAATTCGCGGACTGGGTCCGGTGTGCAGCCAGGTACTGCTTGCCCGGCTCCGCGCCAACGTTGAGATGCGCTATACGATACTGTCAGCCATCGTTCTGCCGATCGGCTTTGTGATCGGCTCGCGATACGGCGCGGTCGGGGTCGCGCTCGCCTGGAGTATTCTCTCGCCCCCGATCGTCGCGGCGCAGTTTTGGATCACGTGCAATGAGATCGGGCTGTCGAAGCGACGTCTGATCGCAACGCTTGCGAGACCGGCGCTTGCCGTCATTGCGATGGCGATTGCCGTGTCAGTCGGCCAGCTTCTGATGGAGCGCCAGCACGTCGCGCCGCAGGTACAGCTCCCGACATTGATCGCCCTTGGCGCCGTGACGTACGGCGTGCTGGTGGCCGCAACGATGATGGCGCGTGTTCGCGGAATTGTCAGCCTCGTGCGCCAGCGTTAGCTCCACGCCGCGCGCTGTCGTTCTCCGCCGCGGTTATCACCGTTTCCAGCACCGACAGGAGTACCCGCGCCTGCGCCCGCCGACCAAACCGCTCGTTGGCGCCGACGGGGCGCGGAGTTTCGCCTCGCCGAAACTCCAACACCCGTTGCTTGATCCTATGGCTGATCGCCTCCACATCGGACGGTGCGACTACGTCGGCGTCGGTTCCTTCAAGCAGCTGCGCAGTGGCACTGTCTGGTGCCGCCAGAACCAGCAACCACGCGGGAAACGCCATATACTCGAAAATCTTTGCCGGAATGGAGGTCTCCACATCCTGCGGGAGACTGAGCAGCATGGTCGCGGAACGCAACCGTTCGAGCAACTGCACCCTGGGGATGAACGATTGCAGCGTGACAAATTCGCTGATGCCTTCTTCGATGGCGATGGCGCTGGTCGTGAGGCCGCCGAACGCCTCGACGCTTCCGATCAACTCGAAACCGAATTCGGTTGGCTTCAATTCCAGCTCCTTGATCACGCGCGCCGCCGCGCGAAAAACGAGGCGCGGATTTCGATCGAGGTAGATCGAGCCGGCGAACACGATCACGAATCGGCCGTGCTCCGCGAGTCCAGATGCCACATCGCCGTCAAGACCATTCATGACCACGTGACATCGGTGTGCCACACCCGGGTGCGCGGCCAGCAGCAGGTCTTTCGCCAGTGGCGTGTTCACCAGCACTCCCGCCGCACGCTCAACGCAGAACGATTCGTTCCGGCGGGCATACCGGACCTCAAAGGGACTCGCGTGCTCCGTGGGAATGGCGACCGCTGTTCCCCAGGGGTCGCGCATATCCATCAGAAACGGCCTTTTGATCCGATCGGCGACCTTTGCGGCCACCAGGTGACTCTGGTTTGGAGGACCCGAAGAAATCACTGCCGCGAAGGACTCGCGTTCGCCAAGCGTCAGGGCAACGCGTGCCGCCGCAGAGGTCCAGGCGTTCTCCTGCTGTCGGGACAACCAGCCTCGGTAGGCGCGTCCCCACTCCTCACGATTGCGCGGCAGCGCGGGCATAGTCGCGGTGCGAATGATTCCCGCGATGCCGTTCGCGTCGCCACCTGATCTCGCGCGCGCCGGGACCGGCGGAGCTTTGACACTGGTCGAGGACGATTTGCGAACGGGGCGCAAGGCGCGCGCGCGCGCTCCATGCAACGCTGCCGACGCCGTCAAGGGGAACGTGCGGGCGCTGCGAACACCGTACACGCGCATGGACGACGGCAGGTCGTTGAGCCGCGACAGATCCACCGACTCTGCTTCGTCCGGGTGCATCGTAATTACATCCAGCGCGAATCCCGAGTCGTGCAGGTAGCGCGAAAACTTCTCCCAACGGAGTCCACCTACCGCCGATGACGGCGGAAACGCCGCCGCAATGAGCAGAATCCGACGCATGCCCTGCGCCTGCCCATCGCGCAGCAACACCACGTTTCCCGAAGGGTCACCGTGGTGGGAGACAGCGGAAGGCATACGAGTGTTCAGCGCCGAATACTGTCTTTGCGCGCCCGCGGGAATTTCTCACTCAGCTGGTCCTGATAGTTTCGTTCTCCCGCTCCCACGTAGATCTGCCGGGGGCGGGCGATTTTTTGCTCGCGGTCGAGAATCATCTCCTCCCATTGCGCCAGCCAGCCGGACACACGCGCCACCGCGAACAGTACGGTGAAGAAGTCTGTCGGGAATGCCATCGACCGATATATCAGGCCGGTGTAGAAGTCGACGTTGGGGTACAGCTTGCGCGAAATGAAATATTCGTCGGAAAGGGCAATGCGCTCAAGCTCAAGCGCGATTTCGAGATCCTTGTCCATCCCCACCTGCTGAAACACCTCGTCAGCCAGTTTCTTCACAATGCGCGCCCGCGGATCGTAGCTCTTGTAGACCCGATGTCCAAAGCCCATCAGTCGTTGCTCGCCCTTTCCGCTCTTCACCTGTTCAATAAATGCCGGAATATTGCCAGGGTGCTCGATGTCCTTGATCATGCGCAACACCGCCTCGTTCGCACCGCCGTGCAGGGGACCAAACAGCGCAGCAATGCCGGCGGCTACCGCCGAGAATGGATCCACTCCCGACGAACCCACCGCGCGCACGGCGCTGGTCGAACAGTTCTGCTCGTGATCGGCGTGCAGAATAAACAGCACTTCAAGCGCCTTCACGAACACCGGATTCGCTTCGTACCTGGGCTCCGACATTCTCGCGACCATCGACAGGAAGTTCTCCACGAACGACAGGTCGTTGTCCGGATAGATAAACGGTAAGCCCTTCACGTGTCGGTAGGCGAAGGCCGCGATGGTGGGCAATTTCGCCATCAACCGAATGATGGAAACATGCCGCTGGTGCGGGTCGTGGATATCCCGCGCACCGGGATAGAAGCTGGAAAGCGCGGCCGTGGCGCTGCACAACATCGACATCGGATGCGCGTCGTATCTGAATCCTTCCAGAAACTTCCGGATATTCTCGTGCACATACGTGTGATACGTGATGTCCTTTACCCAGGCGTCGTACTCGGGCTGGGTGGGCAATTCACCGTTTCGAAGCAGGTACGAGACCTCCAGAAACGTCGCGCCTTCCGCCAACTGCTCGATAGGATAGCCCCGATAGCGCAGGATGCCCTTGTCACCATCAATGAAGGTGATGGCGCTGCGACACGACGCCGTATTCATGAACGCCGGATCATAGGAAAGCATCCCGAACTCTCCGGGATCGCGCCGAATCGCGCGGAGGTCGAGCGCGCGAATGTAGGTGTCGCCTTCCGGACCCTCCGTGCGCACCGGTGCGGAATACTGCTGTCCAGTTCTTCGGTCCACGATCTCGAGGCCGTCATTCAACTCGGGTGTCGGTGCGGCGGTGTGCTGGGTCATCGTACTACCTCCTCGAGAAAACAGCCTGACGTGGGGACCCCAAAATGTATTCGGTGTATGCCGAAATCCAGAAGCGCGGCTCCGTGCGGGGTCCGACAGGTCTGCTCGGCGTTACCTGCTGTCCGGTATATTGGTCCATACGCTGCCTTCGGGCACATCCTCTCCGCGGCTTTGCGCCGTTGGGCGCGTTTTCAGGCGGTCGCCTGCTCCCGTACCAACAACCTGTCCATGTGTGGAATTGCCGGGGTCTGGCACCCTGTTGGCGATCTCGAGTCGACCGTCCGCGCGATGACATCCCGGATCCGTCATCGTGGACCCGATGCCGATGGCCATGAAATATTGGCGGGCGAAGGTTTGGCCCTCGGTCACCGTCGGTTGTCGATCGTGGATCTTTCACCGACTGGTGCGCAGCCGATGTACTCGAGTTCGGGGCGCTACTGCGTGGTGTTCAATGGCGAGATCTACAATTTTCGCGAGCTGCGTCGTGAGTTTGCAGCGCACGGACAGGTGTTCCGAGGCTCGTCGGATACAGAGGTCATGCTCGCGGCCTTCGAGGCCTACGGTGTGCAGGGTTCGCTTCACCGGCTGGCCGGGATGTTCAGCTTTGCCACGTGGGACGTAAAGGAACGGGTCCTCTGGCTGGCACGCGACCGGATGGGCGAAAAGCCATTGTACTATGGGCAGTTCGGCCACACCGTGGCCTTCGCTTCAGAGCTGAAGAGCCTCCGTACGCTCGCAAATTGTCCGCGAGAGATTGATCCGGCCGCCGTCACCGACGTGCTGGAGCGAGGGTTTGTTCGAGGTGAGCGGACTATTCTTGCCGGGGTTATGAAACTCAAACCCGGTCACTGTCTCCGCATCGAACGCACTGAAGCGCGAGTACACCTCTCGTCGCACTGCTACTGGTCGGTTCCGGAGATCCTCGCGACCGTGAACGGCTCGAAACCTCACGATACCTCAGGAGACGACGAGGCCACGGATGCGTTGGACGCGCTGCTGGGTTCCGTCGTTCGCGACGAAATGCTCGCTGACGTTCCCATTGGCGCATTCCTCTCGGGTGGCATTGACAGCTCCCTGATCGTTGCGGTGATGCAGCGGGTCTCCAGCGAGCCGGTTCGAACATTTACTATCGGATTCGACGAAGGCGAGTTCGACGAGAGTCCGCATGCGTCGAAGGTGGCGGCTCATCTTGGCACACAGCACACATCCATTCGACTCCGCGCGGCTGACGCCCTCGATTTCGTAGATCGGCTTCCAGAGGTTTTCGATGAGCCGTTCGCCGACTCTTCTCAGCTTCCGACCTTGCTCGTCTGCCAGGCAACCCGTCAGCACGTCACCGTCGCGCTCTCCGGAGACGGTGGCGACGAACTCTTTGGCGGTTACTCGCAATACCTCGGCCGTGATTCGGTGGCAAGCCTGGCCCAGAAGGTTCCGGCGATCATGCGTGAAAGCATGGCGAGCGTTGTTTCGCGGGTTCCCGAGCGACTCTGGGGTGCACTGAGCCCTGGCAGCGCCTGGCCACCGCACAGTCAAGCGCGACTGGAAAGGGCCCTGAGCGCAAACTCGCCTCGGGTCACCTTTGAGGGTCTGGTGTCTGAGTGGGCAGAACCCAACATGGTGTTGGCACCGCATCGGCGTCGGACGGTCGATTCGACCGATCCCCTCACCATCGACTGGCCACGCGCGCGAAGCGAGCGCGAGGCGCAGATGGCGTACGATATTCAGACCTATTTGCCAGACGATATTCTGGTGAAGGTTGATCGATGCGCCATGGCCATGTCGCTTGAAACACGCGCGCCTCTCCTCGATCACCGCGTGGTAGAATTTGCGCTCGGGCAACCGCTCACCCGCAAGATCAGGCAGGGCGCGGGAAAATTCCTTCTCCGACGCTTGCTGCATCGCTACCTGCCTCCCACACTCTGGGACCGACCCAAAAAGGGGTTTGCCGTGCCGCTTCCCGACTGGCTCCGGGGAAGCCTTCGCCCATGGGCCGAGGCGCAACTTGCCACCGATGGCATTCTGGAAGACTGGTTCGACGCTTCGATGGTTCGGCGTGTGTGGCGGGAGCATCAGGCCGGGCAGGACCACGCAGAGCGACTGTGGAGGATTCTGATGGTGATGCAGTGGCTTCGTAGGGAGAAAAACTGAGAGCGCATTCGGTCACTGTGACCGCTCGCGATTTTGTCTTGGCCCACTGATACTTCCCTCAGAAGCCTTTTGTCATGGTGCTCGTCAATAGACAGAGCTTCGCCAACGACTCACGCACGTACTCAACGCTGATAGTCTGTCATGCCCTCTGGCTCTCCAACGGTCGTTGCCTTGTCGATCGACGCTGACGTCGATCACGATACTGCGATCTTGGCCGATCGGCCGTTTCGTCGTATCGCGAGCTGTATCAACTCCATGTCGGTTTCCGGCGGGTCGGAGTTGAATGCGGTACGAACGGCTGAGCAACTGGCGCAGCGCGGCCATCAGGTGGTCGCCGTGACGCTCACCAGCGACACCGGCGGCATGGCCGTACGCTACCGCGCGGCGGGCATTCCGGTGCACAGCTTTCCGGTGCGTAGCCTGATTGGCGTTGGGGCGTTTCAGCAGCTTCGACGCGCCGCGAGATTTTTTCGCGACATGGACATCGACATCGTCCACGCGCATGATTGCTACTCGAATTTTCTCATGGTGCTCGCCGCTCGACTGGCAGGCGTTCCGGTGTTGGCCAGTAAGCGGTGGATCTATCAGACATTTCCGCAGCATCGGTACACCGACTGGCTCGCGTTTCATCTGGCAGACGGCGTGCTGGCGAACAGCGACGAAGTGCGTCGCACGGTGGAGCTGGCGGAACGGGTATCCGCGAACCACATCACGGTGGTCCCGAACTTTCTGGACGATGATTTGTTCGGTGCACACGCCAATCGATCCGAATGGCGTTCACGGTTCGGACTGCCCGACGACGCCTTGGTGTTTTGTATCGTTGCACAGCTGCGGCCTGAAAAGAATCATGGCTTGTTGCTGGAGGCGTTCGCCCAGATTGCGCGGGAGTTTCCCGCTGCTCGGCTGCTGATCGTTGGCGACGGCCCGGAGCGCGAACGGATTGAGCAGGCCGTGAACCGACTCCACCTGCGGGAGGTGGTGCACATGGCAGGTTACCTGCCGTGCGCCGGACTCGCCTTCTCGGCGGCCGATGTGGCGGTGCTGCCGTCGCAGCATGAAGGATTCCCGAACTCGGTGATCGAAGCGATGGCAACCGGTACCCCCGTTATCGCCTCAGCGGTGGGCGGGATTCGGGATGCGCTCACGTCCGGCGAGACCGGGCTGCTTGTCCCACCGAACGATTTGAGTGCGCTGGCGATCGCCATGCGAACGCTGGCGCTTAACCCATCACTTCGACGAAATCTGGGAGTGCGGGCACAGGTGGTTGCTGATTCACGCTATCGGGCCAGTTCGGTGATTCCACGGCTTGAGCAGCTGTACACCAACATTCTCGGAGCGCGGGCATGAAGACTGCAACCTTGTCTGCGCCGGTCCGCCGACCCCGCTTCACTCGCGCGGCGGCCGATCAGTTGGCGGCGCAGGCATCTACCCGCGGCAGCTTCTCGCCGTTCGCCGCGCTGGCAGAGGTTTTTCAGGGCGTGGAGTGGACGCCGTCACTCATCGCATTCCTCTACTACTACTTTGTCGTCATCACGTATTGGCTTCCGGGGGCGGATATCGCCATCGTCATCGCGCTCTTGGCGCTGGTGTTGGACCTGCCGTCGTTGAGACTGGGGCGGGTGCTGATGATCTCGGGATCGTGGGTCGCCTGGGCGTGGGTTTCCTATTTGAACAGCGACAAACAGTCAGTGGCCTTTCCGCAGACGTGGAGTCTGACCAAGCTGTGGATCGTCACCTTTGTCGCCTTCAACGTGCTCCGCACGCGGGCGCAGATCAAGTTTTTCCTGGCGTTCGCCGTGGGTTGCTTCATGCTGTTTCCGCTTCGCGGCGCGTTTCTGAACTACTTCATGGGCTACAGTACTGCCGGGCGAGCGGCGTGGAACTACGCCTACAGTAATCCCAACGACCTCGCCGGATTTGCATTGATTTTTGCGTCCCTTGCGCTGGCCTGCGCCCCGCTTACTCGCAATCGATTCACGCGACTGCTGGCGGTCGTCTGCGCCGGACTGCTGGTGTTACTCGTCTTTCTGACGCAATCACGAGGGGGTCTGCTTGCCACGGGCGTTATCGCCGTTACGCTGGTAGCCACGAGGCTGCGGAATCCACGGGTGGTATTCGGCACGCTGGCGCTGGTTGCGATCGGTGCCTACTTCGCTCCGCAGACAGTCTGGAAGCGGCTGGGCGGCTTGGCCAATGTGTCAGTGGAAGGGGGCATGCGTGGCGTGGACAAAGAGGGGTCGGCTGAGCAGCGCTTTCAGTTGATGCGCATCGCTGCCCGCGTGGCGGGGGACCATCCAATCACTGGCGCAGGCGCTGGCACGTACCAGAGCATTCACGCGGACTACGCGCGCGACCTGCAGAGTGAGTTTCCGCTTGCCGGGGGCAAGAAAGACGCCCACAACACATTTCTTCACAATGCTGCCGAGATGGGCTACGTGGGCCTGTTTCTCTTCTTGCTGCTGTGTGGCAACTCCATCGCTCGAGGCGTTCGTGTTGCCGCGCGCATTCGTGGCCATGACGGCGAGATGATACGGATCCTCACATATGGGTTGGTGGGTTTTCTCCTGGCGGGACTGTTCGGGTCGCTCGACTATATCAACGTGCTGCATCTGCACCTCCTGCTGTTGGAGAGCAGCATTCTTGCGCTCGCATTGCCACCAGCGCGGCAGGCGATTGTATCGACGATGCGGCGACGGAGATCGCTCGCTCAGCCGGTACCACAACTGAGCGAACTCCCTTCCTCCAAACACGGGCCGTAACCCAGATCACCAAAAATCGCGGTGAGCCGTGAACTTCGGTGACCTGCGTCGCTGGCGCTTGTGTGTCACTGTGATAGTCTCTTCCGGCAGTGAGTCGGAGATCGAGGCTATGACACGTGACTGACAGCCATCCGAACCGTCCTCGGCATGTAGGCGATGGTTTGTAAACACATCGCTGCTTCAGCCCACGCTGGCGTATCCGGTCTCCGGAGGCTTGATGTTCGGTATTAACGCACGACACTTCAGTGTCGTGGCCCTGCTGGCACTGGGAGCGTGCGATTCCAGCACCCTTTCGCCGCTCCCTGGTTCGACATCACCGAGCAGTTCGGGCATCGCTTCCAGCGCCGTCACCGCTCCCACGGGCGGGACGGTGCTGCTGTTGGCAACCGAATCCGCGCAACTCCGCGCCAGTGATCGAATAAACCGCAATCGTTCGGTTCGCTGGACCTCATCTGATCCGACAAAGGTGAGTGTGAATTCGACGGGTTTGACCACGGCCATCAGGCTCGGTGATGCGACGATCACCGCTTCCAGCGGGTCGGTAAGCGAGCGTACGTTGATCCGCGTTCTTCAGGCCACCAGCGTGTCGGTGGCCGCCAGCCGGACAACGTTTGCGATCGGCGAGTCGTCGGTGCTGAGCGCGACCGCTCGCACCTCCGATGGTTCCACCCTTGTACCGCAACAGGTTTCGTGGTCGATCACCTCGGGATCGTCGGTGACGCTGACTCCGTCCGCCACCGCAGTTGACACGTCGAAAGGCCGCAGTCAGGGACCGTCGGTGGTCAACGCGAGCGTTGTGGGCGGGGCGTTCGGTGTCGTATCGTTAACAGTCAGCGCGGTCGCTGTCGATCCCAACGTGCCGCTGGCGACAGCGTTTGCCATCACGCCGGCAGATGCCGTCGTGCAGGTTGATAACACGGTGCAATTCACCCCCACGGCGAGCTGGTCAGATGGCGTCAGCCGTGCGTTCACCGTGGCGTACACGGCAACGGGAGGCACCATCGACGTGAACGGGCTGTATCGCGCAGGCCTGGTGGCTGGGGCCTTTTCGGTGATCGCCAGCTGTAATTGCGGCCGCGTCGACACGTCGGTCGTTACCGTCTTGTCGTCGTCCTCTGCGGCGGTCCTGACATCGCTCCAAATCGCCCCGAAGCCGGTGAGCCTGCACACCAATGGCTCGCAGCAGTTCTCCGTGCAGTCGGTTTGGAGTGACGGCGCGGCCCGATCCGTGTTGGTAACCTATTCGACCAATGGCGGTGACGTATCGCAATCCGGTATGTACACGGCGCCGGCGGCGCCGGGCACGTTCCGTGTCATCGCGAAGCACACCGATGGCACGCTGGCAGACTCCTCGGTTGTCACGGTGACAACGCCCAACCCGTCCGGTTCGCCAAATTTCGTGCAGCCCACGGCACCGGTCACGTACAATCCGTCGTACCCCACCCTCACCGGCGTCTCGCGTCTCGTGAATGCCGGTGGAGATCTGCAGGCTACTCTGGATGCGGCGCAGCCAGGCGACGAGGTCGTTCTCGCCAGCGGTGCTACGTTCACGGGTAATTTCATCTTGCCTGTGAAAGGCAGCGGAACCGGCTGGATTGTTGTTCGTGCGGCGAATATTCCGACGGCCTCGGGCGTTCGGGTAAACCCGTCGCTCATGACGGGCAGCGCAAAGGTCATCTCGCCGAATTCCGCTTCGGCGATTGAGACGGCGCCCGGTGCGAAGCGCTGGCGGCTGGTGGGCTTCGAGGTGACACAGGCGACCGGTCTCTCAATCAACTACGGTCTGATCGTACTGGGAGTTGGCAACGAGACTACCCGAGCCGCTCAGCCATCCAATATCGTGCTGGATCGGATGTACATCCATGGCACCACCACTGACAATCTCAAGCGGTGCGTGGCCTTCAATGGCGACTCGCTGGCCGTGGTACATTCGTGGCTCGGCGAATGCCACGGCAAGGGATTTGACTCGCAGGGAGTAGCCGGGTGGAATGGTGCCGGTCCGTTCCTCATTGAGAACAACCGCATTGAAGCTGCCGGTCAGGCGGTGATGTTCGGAGGTGCCGACCCCGCCATTGACGATTTGTCGCCATCAAATATTGTCATCCGCCGCAACTACATGTTCAAGCCCATGAGTTGGGGAAACGGACTGTGGACGATCAAAGCGACCTTTGAGCTCAAGCACGCGCGGAAGGTGCTGTTTGAGGGCAACGTACTTGAGAATCATTGGGCTGATGCACAGGTAGGATTCGCCATCCTGCTGCAGACCCTGGCCGATGACAATCGTGCATGGAACTGGACCACGGTGCAGGATATCGTGATTCAGGACAACATTATCAGGAATTCCACCAGCGGCATCAACATGCATGCACGCCTGGCGTATGGCGGAGGCACACTTCCAACGAACCCGACGTCTCGAGTGCTGGTGAAGAACAACCTCTTCAAGGACGTTGGGCGGGATCCGGTTTCGGGGGCAACAGGGAAATTGGTTCAGCTTCTCGGTGATCTTCGTGACGTGAGCATCGTGAACAACACACTCGTAACGGACTTTGAAGTCTACAATGGCGTGTCGCTCGACGGCGGAGGTCAAGAGAGACTCGTGCTCGTCAACAATGTCTTTCCGACCTGTACCTACGGAATCATTGGGAATGAAGTGGGGGTAGGCAAGCCGGCGCTTGACCGGTATGCGCCAGGAGCCACAGTGGTCGAGAATGTCTTTCCAGGACAGATCGCCAGCATCTACCCCAGCGGGAATTACTTCCCCAGCAGCAGCGCCCTGATTTCATTCACATCGCCGGTCGCGGAGGATTACTCGCTCACGCCTGCCAACGCATTTTATAGCGGCACGCTTGGTCTCATCGGCATCGACAATACAGCCATGCGAAACAAGACCGCCGGGGTTGCACAATAACATGGCGGTGATCGAGCGATCGCGGCGCCGCGATCGCTCGAAGCATTGCTGCGTTCCGGGCAAGTGGGTTCAACGTCGGCGTGTCCTATTGGCTGGAAACCAGCGACTCGTACAGTCGAAGCACGCGGTTGAGTTCATCGTCTGGAGCGGTCGAGGTTGCCCGACGCGGATCGTTCCCGTTTGCCGTTTCCAAGGCGCGCGCGCAAGACTCCTCCAGCGCGTTGGTGTCCAACGAAGTCATCAGGTGCACGCCATCCGGACGCATACCGGTATTCGACGCCACCACGCTGGTGTGCAATTGCAGCGCTTCGCGAATGGACACCGCATCCCCGTCGAATCGCGTGGTGCGCAGCAGGATATCCGCCTCGTCGATTGCCCGAAGCGTTACCGGGTGATCGACGTTGCCCTGCAAGGCAATATGCCGGGACACTGGTGACTCGGCGATCTGCTGGCGCAGCGCGTGCTCCAGTGATCCGCTGCCAATCAACATCAATCCCGCATCCGGCCACCGCTGCCGCAGCTGCGGCATAGAGGCGATCTGCAGATCGAGCGCGTATTCGGGTTCGAGCAGGCCAACGGCAATGAAGACCGGATCATGCGCCGCATAGAACGCCGCTATCCCGTCTGGCAGAGCGGCGGCAATCCGCGATCGGTCGAGTTTGGCATACGGCGCAATTGTGGAAAGTCGCCCTGGCCGAACGCCGTACCGGGTGAACAGGTCGGCGATCTCGGAATTGACCGCGATCACGGCGTCGAGCCGACGTAACGCCAATCCCTCCACCGACACGTGTCGGGCGCGACGTCCGCGCGGCGACGAGGGAAAGCCACCGGAATGAAACGTCAGAACAGATCGAAAGCCGGGCATTGATCCTATCACGGCACACAGCAGCGCGAGTCTGACGGACAGATCGCCGCCGAAATGCAGATGCACGACGTCAGGCCGAAGCCTGCGCAACGTCGACATGAGCTCCACGGCGCCCTGAGGATAGAACACATCGTCGCGATCAACCGGTTGACCCCGCGTGATCGCCACGAGACTCGCTCGGTGTCCCGCGTCACGCAGTCGATCGCGCAGTGCCGCCGTGTGTGATTGCACGCCACCCGCCGGCGGCGCGACGGGACACAGCAGCGCGATATGCACGTCAGGCCGGCCCGATAGCGATCTCGTTCATGTCGATGAGATATGGTCGTCGTCCGTCGCGCGCGGATGCCAGCATCGCGAGGCAGGCCAGTGTGGAGCGCGCGCCAGCCAGTGCGTCCGCTCCAAAAGGAACCGAGTCCGCGAGACTGGCAATGAACGTCTGCATCTGCTGATCGTATCCCTTATCCGGGAAAAACGATCGGTGTGTCCGGCGGCTGGGTCCCCCAAACGCCTTGAAGTTTTCCGACCAGGCGGATCGTCCGGACGCGAAGACTTCAACACGTTCACTGGCCCCTTTCGCGTGTCCGATGGCGCAATACACCAGTGAGGCGACCGAGCCATCGGCAAACTCGATGGATCCAACAAGATTGTTCTCGCCAACCGGATCGCGACTTCCGAGTGGAAGGCACTGCGCCGTCACCCGCACCGGGTCCGAATCGACCAACCACGACAGCAGGTCCGTCATGTGACACGCCTCTCCAACAATCGCACCGCCTGAGGCGGGATCGGTCATCCACGACTCGCTGGACATGTAAGGCGAATTCATACGAGCCGTCAGCACCGCCGGACCTGAACGGCCACGCAGCGACTCTTTGAGACGCTGGTACATGGGAGCGAACCTTCGATTGAACGCCACCCCGACCCGACGCCCCGACGTGCGCATCGCCTGCACCACCTCCCGGCACTCGGTGACGGTTACGGCCATGGGCTTCTCAACGAGTACATGCTTGCCCGCATGCAGCGCCTGCACGATCTGTCGCGCGTGAGATTGGTTGCGGGAAGCGATGAGCACGACGTTGATATCTGCGGCGTTCAGAATCTCGTCGAAGTCGGTGGACACGAATCGCGCGCCGAAGCGGCTGGCCAAGGCTTTCCCTTTCGCGCCGTTGGCAGACACGACGCCGCGCAGTTGCGCATTCGTTGCTCGTCGCACCGCCGGAAGGTGCGCCCAGCGCGCGATGTTACCAGCTCCCACAAGCCCTATGCCGATTGCTCCGTTCACCGCCGCAACATTGGCCGCGATTGAGACGGTTTTCATTGGAGCCGGCACAGTCTCTTCGTTCCGCGCCGGATACTCGAGCACCACCGCCAGCGTACGTACCGTTGGATCCATGATGGTGGCATACGCTGTCGCGGCATCCTCGAGCGGCAAACGGTGCGAAATCAGTGGTGAGACCTGCACGTCGCCGATCGCGATTCGTCGCAGGAATTCCTCCATGTTCCGATTCTCAGTCCAACGCACGTAGGCGAAGGGATAATCCTGTCCGCCGCGTTCGTATCGCTCGTCGTAGCTTCCCGGACCGTAGGCCCGTGACATGCGCACGGTGAGTTCCTTGCGGAACATCAGGTGGTATGGAAACTGGAGGTCAACCGCACCAACGACCACAACCCGCCCACGCTCCCGTGTCATGCCCAGCGCTTGCAGGGCTGGCCCGGTAGACTTGGCGGCGGCCGCAATGATGGTGCAGTCCACGCCGCGCCCATCGGTTGCCGCAAGGACGGCCGGGATCACGTCATCGCCGCCGAGGATTCCCACTGGCGCACCAAGAACACGGGCGAGTTCCACCCGCGTTGGATCGAGATCCAGCGCAATAACGTTTGCGCCTTGTGCTCTGGCGAGCTGCGCCACAAGCTGTCCTACCAACCCAAGTCCGATCACGGCAACGCTGTCGCCGAGCGACAGTTCCGCGTTACGAACCGCGTGCAGGGCAATGGATCCGAGCGTAGCGAACGCTGCTTCTTCGGTGCCCACTGCGTCGGGAATTCGCGCCACAAGGTTGCGACCGGTCATGATGGCCTCGCCGTGCCCGGTGCCTTCGCCGCCGTATGCGACTCGCTGTCCGACCTGCAGATCGTGCACCGTAGGATGCGTTTCGGCAATCACACCGGCGCCGGCGTAGCCCAACACCGCGTAGTCACGAAACTTCGCGCGCACCTCGTCGATCGTGCGCGTGGGACCGGCCGACTGCATGGCGTTCCATACGGTACGCAAATGCGACGGATTGTCGACGACCGATCCCAAAACGCTTCCCGTATGAATGCTCGCCGTTTCGGTGCCCGCGCTGATCAGCGAATGATGCGTGCGGACCACCACATGATGCGGCGCCACAGTTGGATCGGGCACCGTGTCCACGATGATCTCTTTCAGCCCACGTCGTACAACCTGTCTCACTGGAACGCTCGTGTTGAGGATAGCGGCAGCCCCGCAATCAGGGCGGAAATACGCTCGCAAACGGCACTCCAGTCTTCGCCGAGAACGCGAGCCGATTGTTTGGTGCGCCACAGTGGATCTTCGCCATCCACGACGGCGCTGTTCAGTTCACGCTCCCACGACGCGAAGTCGTCGGCAATGCGCACGATATCACCACACTTCACCACCTCCGGCAACCCAGTGGATACCACTGGCAGTCCCGCCGCCGCGTACTCACGCAGCTTGATCGGGTTGACAGACTTGGTCAGTTCCGTTGAGCGAAACGGGACGATCGCGGCAGCGAAGCCGCGCGAATAGTCGGGTAGCGTGGCGAACGGCTTTCGTCCGAGATGATGCACATTTGGTCTGCGGAGCAGCGCCGTCATGTCCTGATTGCTGGCTCCGATCAGCACGAAATGGTACGGCAGGGTGTCGGCCAAACGCCCGATGAGTTCAACATCCACCCACTCGTGAATCAGTCCAAAGAAACCCACTCGCGGGCCGGGAATCGGCGCGAGGTCATCGGGGAGTGCGCCGGGATCCAGCGCGCGCCGGAAATGCGCGTGGTCGACACCGTGCGGAACGTAGTGCACGTTGTCGGAATACCGGGCGCAGCCCTCGGCCAGATCGCTCGCCGACGCAAACACCAGATCGGCACTGGTACAAATCTCGGCTTCACACGCCTCCATGAATGCCGGATCATACCCCTGAAAGGCAGACCATTTGTCGACGCAGTGATAGAGCAGCGCATCGCGCGGGAAATCGCGGATAAGCGGTGCCACGTGCGGACCATAGACCCAGAGCATGGGAGTCTCTGACATCCCCAGACGGCGCAGTTCCCGGCCAATACTCCACCGGTACAATCGCGCATTGATCGCTCGGGCGACAGACGATCCCGGAAGTGGCAGCGCGGGTGGCGAGTAGACATGCAGATTGTCGAGCACCTGCCGCGCCGGACGCACAAAGCTTCGCGCTTTCTTGACGATGCGTCCGAGATCACTCGCCGATGTCAGGTCGGGGCGCCGCATACCGGCGGCTTCGATCCAGAGCACGCGGTTGTGCTCGGAGAATCGCTTGAGCAGGTGGTGCTTCGACGTCGGGTCGGTATTCCAGTCGTTGGCGAAACACACGATGTCAGCGCCGCGCAGCATCATGCCGTCACCGTTGAAAGTCGATATTCCCGTTGTGCCGCCGACAGTTGCTCCATCCGCGGCAGCGTATCCTGACGCCACACTTGCAGCGCCAGCACGCGCCACAGCCGACCGGTATGATCCATGCCCGCGTTGTGCTCGGCGATCAGCGTGCGAAATGCCGAGTGTGAGAGCAACTCATCGTTGCGACCGGGGGCGTATCGCTCAAGAGTTTCGCGGCCCACGTCCCTCAGCCAACGCGCCAGCGGAACCAGGAACCCGCGCTTGGGGCCATGAACGACTTGTTGCGGCAACTTGCTGGCGGCCGCATCGCGAACCAGTGCTTTGCCGATTCGCCCCCTCAGCTTGACCTCGGGAGCCAGCGACGCGGCCCATTCCACCAGCCGGTGATCAAGGAACGGCACCCGACTCTCGATTGACGCAGCCATGCTCATGGTATCCTGCTTCATGAGCAGCTCTTCCATGTACGTGCGCTGGTCGTAACGCAGGAGCGCCTCAAGCGGATTCCGGCTAACCAGCGTGGATTCGAACAGATCCGACAGGTCACCGAACGGTTTACCGCGCGGCACATCGGGCTTGAGCAGTGTCGTTGTCGATCGGCCGGTGAACTCGGCAAACGGTTCGAGGCAACTGGCCTCGATCGTGCCCCGCTTGGCCAGAAACGATCGCGCGATCCGACTCCCGAGGTATCCGGACCCTCCGTGATTTGCCGCTTCGGCAACGGCGCGACGCAGCGCGCCGGGCAGCGCGTGATCCAGGCGACGGGCCCATGTCAGATTTGCCAACGCGCGCGGGTAGCGACCATAACCAGCGAAGAGTTCGTCGCTGCCTTCACCCGTGAGCACCACTTTCACGTGTTCCCGCGCCAGCTTCGAGACCGCGTACAGCGGAATGCTTGCCGAAAATGTCAATGGGAGATCCCGATGCCACGTGAGATTCGGCAGCTCACTGAAGAAGTCGGCACCATCCACCAATACCTCATGATGCGATGTCTGCATCGCGTCGGAGACCAGGCGCGCCCAGGGAAGTTCGCTGGCTTCGGCTTCGCGATAGCCCACCGAAAAGCTGCGAATGGTCGGAACGCCAGCCTCACGCATGGCCGCAACAATCAGGCTCGAGTCGAGTCCGCCGCTCAGGAAGACACCCAACGGCACATCACTCATGAGTTGCGAATCGACGGCGCTCATGAATCGCTGCCAGAACGCCGGGGCGGCATCCGCTGCGAATTCCGGATGCGTTGCTGCGAGGCCGTCGCGCAGCTCCGCCGGTGGCGAGGCGACGTTCCAGAAGGACGAGATCTGGAGACGCCCTTGCTGCCACCGCAGACTGCTGCCCGGCGCAAGTTTTTTTATGCCGGTGAAAAGTGTCTGTTCACCGGACACATGACCCGTGGTGAGGTATTCCTCAACCGCCATTTCGTTGATAGCGGGTGTGAGGAGCCCCGAAGCAAACAGCGCCTTGATCTCCGAGGCGAACACCAATGTGTCGTCGGGAGTAACGGCATAGTACAGCGGCTTGATGCCACTGTGGTCGCGCGCCAGAAACAGCGAACCATCCTTCGAGTCCCAGATCGCGAACGCAAACATTCCCCGCAAGTACCTGGGTGCCTGCGCGCCGTGCTGTTCGTACAGATGTATGATGGTTTCCGTGTCCGAGCGCGTGCGATAACGGTGTCCAGCGCTTTCCAGTGCCGGACGCAGTTCGTGGTGATTGTAAATCTCGCCATTGAAGACAATCCGGACAGTCTCGTCTTCGTTGGCCATGGGCTGATGCCCGGTTGCGAGATCGACAATACTGAGCCGCCGGTGCCCGAGCCCGATCGGTCCGTCGGTGAAATATCCGGCGTCGTCCGGTCCTCGATGCGCAATCGTTTCCGCCATCGCCGAAACTCGTCGCTCGGTGGCGATCACCGAGGCGTCGCCATACGCAAACCCGCAGATGCCGCACATCAGTGCTCTCCCGATTCAGCGAATCGCAATGAATTGCCATTGGCGTCGAGTCTTGCTGTGTCAAGCGTTGGCAGCGTACCCCACGTCGAGCGCACCACGCGATCGGCAGCGAGTGCGATCGTCAAATCGCCATCGACCGCATGCACCAACGGCGAGCGCGCGCCAACGGCGCGAAAGCTCGTGACGTGTGCGACGGGCAGCGCTACGCCGCGCGCGGTGATATCGATTGCCGAACACCGCTCCTCCGACCCGTAGGTTCGCGATCGCGTCGCGTTGGTCAGATGGAACACAGCAGAATCGATGCCAGACCACGTCATGTCTACCTCACCGATCGTCACCGTCCGATCGATCTCAGCGTAACACGATGAGTCGACGTGGAGCCCCAACGGCCAGTGCCAATGCAGATCGTGTTCGCCCGTTCCAGTCACCCGGTCGATCACCACGACGCCGTGACCGCGAACCAGCACCACCTGACGTTC
>JANOKE010000232.1:0-1543 GCA_031419135.1 Gemmatimonadaceae bacterium | reverse complement strand
GTGGAGCGTGTGCAGGACTTGCTGGTCAGCATGCTCGCCGGTTTGCGCGTAGGCGACAGCAGTCGCCTTGCGCGGTAACGCGTGAACGCTGACGCCAACACCGGCGGCGCGACGACGGGATCTCGCGGCGGTGCTCTTGGATACCTCGACGCGCGCCAGAGCGTACTGGCGACAGCGGCCCCCCTGCCGATTGAATACGTGGCGTTGGAGAACGCCGTGGGTCGGGCGCTGGCCGCGAGTATCACGAGCCCCGTCGCATTGCCGCCGTGGGACAACGCCGGCATGGATGGGTATGCGGTGCGACGCTCGGACGTGGCCAATGCGTCGCCATCGACACCCGCCGTGTTGCGCGTTGCCGGCACCATTGCGGCCGGCGCCGATCCGTCGACACTGCGTCCCGTAAATGTTGGATGCGCCGTCCGAATCATGACGGGCGCGCCGGTGCCGCACGGCGCCGACTGCGTGATTCGCATTGAGGACACCGACGGCGGAACCATCGACGTGGCGATTCGCGATACGCGCGATACGTTGGCACGCGGCAATGTGCGACCGCGCGGTGAAGACGTGCCACTGGGCGGCTCGCTGCTGTCGGCGGGCGTCACCATCGGCCCGTCGCATCTGGGACTGTTGGCCAGCGTGGGATGTGCAACCGTGGCCGTGCATCGTCAACCACGAGTGAGTCTGTTGTCGGGCGGTGACGAGTTGGTGCTGCTCGATCGATTCGAGGAAGTACTGGCGGGCCGACGAATCGTCTCCTCATCGACATACGCCCTCCCTGCCCTGCTGCGCGCAGCCGGCGCCGAGGTGTTGGTCTCACCGTTGGTGCCGGATACCCTGCGTGACACCATGGACGCCATCGAATCGGCGATCTCGGCAGGCTGCGACTTGCTGATTACCACAGGCGGCGTTTCCGTGGGTGCACACGACTATACACGCGAGGCGCTCGTGCAATTGGGCGGGACGGTTGATTTCTGGCGCGCCCGCATTCGACCCGGTGGTCCAATCGGTACCGGACAGATTCGCGGTGTGCGTTGGCTGGGGCTTCCAGGCAATCCGGTTTCCTCGATGGTAACGGCGACGCTGTTCGCGTGGCCGTTGATTCGCCGTCTGGGTGGTCACGCCAACGTTTTGCACCGCGTGTTGACGGCCACGATGCGCGAACGATTCGAGACGCCCGCGTCGTTGACGTACTTCGTGCGTGTGGTGCTCGCGCGTCGAGCCGACGGTGGGTACGATGCGCGGCTCGCCGGTCCGCAAGGATCGAACCTGCTGCACACGATGGCCGTTGCCGAGGCGTTACTGATCGTGCCGGAATCGCAAGCGGTGGCCATGCCCGGTGAGGAATTCGACGTGGTCCTGCTGCCGTGACTGTCGCGCCGTCGGAAACGTTGGCCGGTTTGCATGGCGAGCTGCTGGATGCGGCGCTGGGCCGTCGCTGGACCACGGTAACCGAGTCGGTCGCGCTCGACACGGCGCGGTGGTCGTTGCTTAAGCCGGCCAACGCGGATCACCTGATCAGCGAAGCCGACTATGTGATGGACGA
>JANOKE010000231.1:0-2981 GCA_031419135.1 Gemmatimonadaceae bacterium | reverse complement strand
CGGTGAGGGCACGCTCAACGGCGAGGATCGCTTCGCTGTTAAGGCTGCGTCGATTCTCAGCCGCGCGCGCCTTGAGCTGCGCGTACAGTGGGTCGGGCAGGTTCTTGATGGTGAGGGTGGCCACGCCGTCTCCGCACAGTGTAAGTGCCTGCGTAATGGATTCAAAATGGATGCGTTCTGTCGTTTCGTCAATACCGGCTTGTGCTCGGCTTGTGCAGCTTGAGACTGCCCGCAGCGCCGAGGTCACCTTCGTCTGAAAGCAGAGGGTGGTAAGTTGGACGCTTGCACTTCGAGCCTCATTCGACACCGAGCTTTTCGTGGCCAATATCCTCCAGCATCTTCCCGTCGGCGAAAAAGTCGGCGTTGCCTTCTCCGGCGGTTTGGACACCAGCGCCGCCTTGCATTGGATGCGGGCGAAGGGCGCGATCCCATACGCCTACACCGCCAACCTTGGCCAGCCCGACGAGACCGACTATGACGAGATCCCACGCAAGGCGATGGGGTACGGCGCCGAGAAGGCCCGCCTGATTGAGTGTCGTGCGCAACTGGTGAGCGAAGGACTGGCCGCCTTGCAGTGCGGCGCCTTTCACATCACCACCGCCGGGCAGACGTACTTCAACACCACGCCGCTGGGTCGCGCCGTGACCGGCACGATGCTGGTTGCCGCCATGCGCGACGATGACGTGAACATCTGGGGCGATGGCAGCACGTTCAAGGGCAATGACATCGAGCGGTTTTACCGCTATGGCTTGCTCACGAATCCAAATTTGCGCGTGTACAAACCGTGGCTGGACCAACAGTTCATCGACGAGTTGGGTGGTCGCACGGAAATGTCGGAGTACCTGATCGCGAACGGCTTCGATTACAAGATGAGTACGGAGAAGGCGTACAGCACCGACTCCAACATTCTCGGTGCAACGCACGAAGCGAAGGATCTGGAGTTCCTGAATAAGGGCATGATGATCGTGCAGCCGATCATGGGCGTCGCGGCCTGGCGCGACGACGTGGCCGTGCAGCGCGAAACAGTGTCGATCCGCTTTGACGAAGGGATGCCGGTGGCGCTCAACGGCAAGACATTTGCATCGTCGCTGGACTTGTTCATGGAAGCAAATGCCATCGGTGGCCGACACGGTCTAGGCATGTCGGACCAGATCGAGAATCGCATTATCGAAGCGAAAAGCCGCGGCATTTACGAAGCGCCCGGACTGGCGCTGTTGTACATCGCGTACGAACGACTGGTGACGGGTATTCATAACGAGGACACGATCGAGCAGTACCGCACCAATGGGCGCAGGCTGGGTCGACTGCTGTACCAGGGACGCTGGCTTGACTCGCAATCACTGATGCTGCGCGACTCAGCGCAGCGCTGGGTGGCCCGCGCCATCACCGGTGAGGTGACCATCGAACTCCGTCGCGGCAACGACTATTCAATTGTCGATACGGCGAGTGCGAATCTCACCTACAAGCCCGAACGGCTCACGATGGAACGGGGTGAGGCGTTTTTTACGCCGCTTGATCGCATCGGGCAACTGACGATGCGCAACCTCGATATCATGGATACGCGCGACAAACTGATGCTGTACACCGACGCCGGGTTGCTGCGGTCAGGCGGAGCCAGCGGAGTACCGCAGCTGCCGTCTGGGGAAGAATAGAAAGGGAGGATGGAGGCGAATCGTGAAACACTCGCTTGTATTTCACGATTGACCGTAATACTATAGTATCATGCGCCGATACCTTCACGAGCAAGTTGAAGCCGACCTGGGCGAGAAAATGGTGTTCGTGGGAGGACCGCGTCAGGTGGGCAAAACCACGCTCGCCCAGAGTCTGCTGCCCAGTAAGTCCGGCTACCTCAATTGGGATATCCCGTCGCATCGCGAACGCATCTTGCGGCGAGAGCTTCCCGATACTGGGCGCTGGGTATTCGACGAACTGCACAAGAACCGACGATGGCGGAGCTTTCTCAAGGGACTCTACGACGAGCACGGTGCCGATCACGAGATCCTCGTCACCGGCAGCGCGCGATTGGATTTCTATCGCTTCGGCGGAGACTCGCTGCAGGGTCGCTATCACTACCTGCGCCTGCACCCGCTGAGCGTCGCCGAGCTTGGCATGACCAGCGCGGCCGACGTCGAGTCGCTGTTCACGCTGGGGGGATTCCCCGAACCGTTTCTTGGCGCCTCCGCTGCTCGCGCCCGACGATGGGCGGTCGAGTACCGCAGCCGCCTGATTCGCGACGAGGTCACGTCACTGGAAAGCGTGCGGGATCTGGGTGCCATGGAGCAACTCATGCTGGCGTTGCCGGAGCGCGTCGGGAGTCCGCTCTCGCGCAACGCGTTGCGTGAGGATCTCGACCTCAACCATCAGACGGTGTCTCGATGGCTTGATATCTTCGAGCGGCTCTATGCCATTTTTCGTCTTGCACCGTTTGGCGCGCCGCGTCTACGTGCCGTGAAGAAAGAGCAGAAACACTACCACGTCGATTGGAGCATAGTGCCCGATGAGGGAGCGCGCTTCGAGAATCTCGTCGCGTCGCATTTGCTGAAGTGGGTGCACTTTCAGCACGACACCCAAGGGCGCGAACTCGAACTGCGCTACTTTCGCGATGTGGATGGACGGGAAGTGGACTTTGTTGTCGTCGAGCGACGTCACCCCATTCTGTTGGTAGAATCGAAACTCGCAGCAGGCTCGGCGTCACCGGCACTGCGCTACCTCAAACAGCGATTTCCCAAAGCCGACGCGTGGCAAGTGCATCTGCGCGGTGATCGGGACAGCGTGACCGACGACCACATCCGACTGGCGTCCGCGCATCGATTTCTGGGCACGTTGGTGTAGCGCGCTGCCGTTTCCAGCGTGTGCGCTCCACTAGCCAGCGCGGTGCGCATCCAGATACGTTCGTCCGCATGCGAATAGCAATCATCGGAGTGGGAGCCGTAGGTGGCGCGTTTGGCGCGCGACTCGCGCATGCGGGTCACGAGGTCACG
>JANOKE010000230.1:0-3578 GCA_031419135.1 Gemmatimonadaceae bacterium | reverse complement strand
CAGATAGTCGCAGGCGGCATCGATGTTTTCGGCGGCGCATCCCAGCGACACGAATACCGTGTCAGCGTCTTCAGTTTTGTACTCCGTGATAAAACCGTAACGACGGCCGGTAAGGCCACCGAACTCTTCGTACGCCTGCCCCAGCATCGGCAGGATGTGTTCGTTGAAATTGTTCCGCCGCGCCACCACGCCGTTCATATGGTGTTCCTGGTTCTGCACCGGGCCAAGCAGCACCGGGTTCTTCAGGTCCATCATTTGCGGCACGCGGCGACGCGTCGGGCCAAACAACTCACGCTGCGCTGGTGTCGGGCAGTCGATCAGTTCGTCGGCGGCACCCAGAAACTCGCGCAGGAACTCCGCCTCAGGCGCCAGATACATGCGCTCACTGTGAGTCGTGAGCATGCCGTCCTGGATGTTCATACCCGGGTTGAGCGCGAGTTCGCACACCTTGCGGAGAATGATGCCTTGATCGGCGGCCTGCTGCGCGTCCTTCGCCATCAGCATCGTCCAACCGGTATCGAGTGCGGCGTAGAAGTCGTCGTGGCCGCAATGAACGTTGAGCGCATGCTTGGTGAGCGCACGCGCACCAACCTGCAACACCATCGTGGACAATTTTCCAGGCGCGTGGTAGTACTGCTCCATCGCGTACACAATGCCCTGGCCCGACGTGAAATTCACCGTCCGGCGACCAGTAACCGCGTAGGCCGTCGCACCACCTTGCGCGGCATGCTCGCCTTCGGTTTCCGCTGCCACCTTTTGCTGGCCCCAGACGTTCAGCTCACCCGACGCGAACGACGCCTGATAAATCTCTCCACCCTCGGTAGATGGCGTGATCGGATAAAACACGCCGCCTTCAGTGACGCGGGTCTCCACGTATTGCGTGACGAGTTGATTCCCGCTGCAAGTGACCCGGATGCCGGGGTACTTGGGCTTCGTGCGCGCCGAGAGGGGCGCGCTCTGGCGAAGGTCAGCGATGGACATGGCAGGACCGGACGCGAAAGGTTGTTACGGCGGACACGTGAATCGGCGTTTGTAACGTTGCGTGTTGGACGCGCAGCGCGCTACCGGCGGCTTCGATGTCACTTGGGGCGTCAGGACGACTATTTCGTCCAGATCGCGATCAACCCGCAAAACCGCTGTTCGCCTTCACCACCAAACTCCAGTGGGAGCCGCGCACTCCCGGCGAACACTTCGATGCCCATAACCTCCGAGGGAGGGGGCAACAGCGCGAGGTTGGGACGCTGCGGTTGAATCAGCCCATCAATGGCCACCCGCGGCCAGCACACGAGGTACGACATGCGACTGGATCGCGCATAAACGGCCCCAAGGCTGTCTACCAACAGAAGGGATGGCATTCGGGCCAGCAACTGCCACGTGCTCACCGGCCGCCGGCGATCGATTTCCTCGGCGCTGATGCTCGCCGTCGCGTCCCCGCGCTCCCGCCGACGCTCGAAGTCGGCATGTCGGGCATTCATTGGACGATCCCCGACCACGCGCACCGCCGAAAGCCGCGGCACGGACGCGCCCTGCAACACGATCGGAATCGTGTTGTCGCCGCGTTCGACCTCGGCGGTCACCGTACCTGAGGCAAAGCCCACCTTGCGCACGTCCACCGTGACCGTACCCGGCAACACGCGCGACGCGAATGCGCGCCCACCAGAATCCGATCGCAATCGCTGCGTCGCGCCGTTCGGAGCGGTGACCAGCACCGCGACGTCACGCACTGGCTGAGACAGACTGTCCATCACACTGATCGCGATGGCGGCATCGCGGGCATCGCCGACCGAGGCTCGCACCACCTCGGGCAACGCCACCACGCGGATCGACGCGAACAGCGTGCCCAACGCCACGCGCAGTGACGCTCGCCCCTGCCCGGCGGCCGCCTGGACACGCACCAGCACACCGATATCACGCGGCACATCGCACAGTTGCCACAGCCCCACACTGTCCGTTTGCGTCGACACTGTTTGATCATTCCACATCACGCGATCGCTTACCACGGCGATCTGCCGTTGCCACGAGACGCGCACCGACGCGTCGGCCACCGGCATGCCGGTGGAGTCCACCACCACGCCGCGCACATGTGCCCCGGACGCGAAGCCGGCCGAGCCACCACATACCTGTCGCAGCAACGCGACCGCACTTGGCAACGGGACCGAGACTTCGCGCGTGTCTTCCGGGCGTACCGTGATATCGACCGGTTCAGACAATACACCCAGTGAGTCCATCAATGGCGTCTGGGCGCGGAGGCGATACTGGCCAGCAAGGATGTGTCCCAGCCGCCCACGGCCGTCCGCGTCGGTCAACAGTTCATAGTCCGACCCGTCCAGCGTGACCCGAGTATTGGCGCGAGACACCATCGAGTCTGGGGACGACACACGGACCGCGAGCGACGCCCCCTGTCCGACGTACAGCGTACTGTCGGCGCGTTCAACCCGCGAGACCTCGCCGCCCACGAGGCGTACGGCCTGAATGGAAGTCGTGGATGCGGTAACCGTGACACCGCGGCGTCGCATCGTCGTGGGTGCCGTCAGCATGAGCTGCGGCATGCGAATGTTCCATCGTTGCACCAACCACGAGCCCGAAGCCAGCCGCAAAAACTCCACCACACCACCTGGCCGCACCCGCTCGGTGATGGCTGGGAGATTCGTGTATCGATACTCCAGCGTACGTAATTCGCTACTCGCGCGATCGATCCAGAACGTGCCTTCAATGTCGCTCACCCGGCGGCGTTCGCGAGCCGGGCGGAAACCCACACCAATCTGATTCGGTCGATCCGGACCGGGTGGCTCGACATGGAAACAGTGGAGCGACGCAAACGAATCAGACAGCAGCACATCGGCATCGGGCGCGTGAAACACCGTCCCGTCGTCCTGATCCACCACGTAGCCGCGTTCCGCCAACTCGCTCCAGGGCGCGCTGCGGAACGCATGGGTGGTGGCCGACCGTGTCGAACGAACGCGCTGCGCGCGCACGAAGCGCGCCGTGGTGTCGAGTGTGCGTTCGTACTCGATCCACTCCGCGATCAAGGGTGCGGTCGCGTCGGAAAGGCCAGACGCCAGCAAGGCCTTGCGCGCCTCCTCCCACACCTCAGCCACCAGGGCCCCATCGCGGCGATCGCCGCGACAGATATCTTCACTGCGCACGGACACTGTCGGCAGCGTGACGGGTGCACTGGTCAGGACAACGTGCAGGATCGTGGTGCCGCTATCCCGAACGGCAACGCCCGATACGATGGTCGGCTGAAAGCCCACGCGCAGCACTCGGGCGCGATACGTGCCCGCAAACGGAAGTGTGATGAAAAACTCACCGCGCCCATTGGACAGCGTTCGACCAGCGACGGATCCCGCTGTGTCTTCGAGCACGACTATGACACCGGACGCCGGCGTTGTACCATCTCGTTGGACAACGCCACCACGCACAGCCTGCGCCGAAAGTGTCGGCGTCACCACGCTGCTCAGGAACAGCGTCGCACCGAATCCGCCGAGGATCGATCTGAGTGAGCGCACCATCCACGATCTCACGCCGCTGTCGCGACGTCAAGTGGGGCCAGAAGGGTGAGCACCAACAGGGGTGAG
>JANOKE010000229.1:0-2764 GCA_031419135.1 Gemmatimonadaceae bacterium | reverse complement strand
TACGTGGGCGCCATGGCCACGCTCAACGCACCGCGCAACGGCACCAGCAGTGGAGCGGGTGGTGTGGACATCAATCTGCCGTATGTGGTGCGTGGTCAGAATCTGGTGGTCCTGGGCACTGCCTCAGTCGATGGCAGTGCCACGGCGGGCGATCCGTACTACGTGCGTGGCATTGTCGATTTTCCCAACGACGTGGCCGATATCGTGCTGCGTATTGATCGCGTGGGCGCCGGCTATCGACCCGATCTGGGATTTGTGCAGCAACGTGGCATCAGTCGCATAGGATGGCAGGCCGAGCTTTCGCCGCGCCCGTCTGCGCTGGGCGTATTGAACCGACCGCTCACCGCCATGCATGTGCGCAAACTGAAACTGGAGTTGCTGAGTGGTGAGTTGGTGCGGACGCTGAGTGCCACCGGTCCGCTGAGCGGCCTCTCGAACGGATCGCTCACCTCGTCGCCACTCGGTTTTGAATTCGACAGCGGCGATGAATTCAAGATCGAGTTCAACCGGCGCTACGACGCCCCGGAGGAGGCGTTCGATCTGTTTGACGGCGCCGAAATTGCCGCCGGACGCTATGCATGGAACAGCGCGCAAATCGAGTATCAGGGGTCGTCAGCCCGACGCATTGGGCTGGATGTCACACTGGCGCGCGGTGGATTCTACACCGGACGTTCGTCGGAACTGAACGCGTCGCTGCGAGGTCGATTCGCCCCGCATGTAAACGTCAGCGTGGAGTACGGTCGCACGTCGGTTTCTCTCACCGACACCGACAGCACCCGTCGGTTCACCGCACAAACCGCACGGCTGCGTTTGGATGTGGCCACCAGTGCGCGACTGAATACCACGTTGTTCACGCAGTGGGACAACGAATCCAATCGCGGCGCCGTGAACGCGCGCGTGCGGTGGACGTCGTCGCCCGGTTCTGATTTGTACGTGGTGTGGACCAGTCAATGGCCAACCCATCTGGATCGCGGCATCCCGTGGCGCACACCAACCCGCGGTACGCTCGTGGCAAAATACGTGCGGTACTCAAGGCGGTAGGCAACTGCAGTTTTACAACTGCGGTTGTGGTACCTCAACTGCGGTTGTGGTACCTCAACTGCGGTTGTGGTACATCAACGGCAGTGGTGGTCACTGCAGTGTCGGTACCCCAACTGCAGTAGCAGTACCCCAACTGCAGTAGCAGTACCTCAACTGCAGTAGCAGTACCTCAACTGCAGTTGATTAACCGCAGTTTACTTCCCCACGGGTCCTGCAGCACTATCGCGTCGCCGTCGGTGACCACCGCCACGTTGCGCCTGGCGGCCGACTCGGCGACGGCGTGTACGTCCTTGGCCGACGGCACCTCAACGGTCCACTCCAACAGTCGCGCTTCATCGTGATGCGCCGACTCGGCGCCGCTCGCCCACGTATTGGTACCCAAGTGATGGTGGTAGCCACCGGCGCCAAGGAACAGGGCGCCAGGATACTCCCAGACCGTCTTGTCCATACCAAGCATGTCATGATAGAAATCGGAGGCGCGCACGAGGTCGCCCACATGCAAGTGGACGTGACCGATAGTTGTGCCGGCGGGTGCGCCCTTCCACGGCATGCCTTCGGCCGCCGCCAGCACGGCGCCCACGTCCAACGGCTCAGTGCCCATGGCCAATTGGCGATCGCGTGCCCGCCACTGCTCACGCGGGCGATCCGCGTAGATCTCGAGACCCAAACCGTCCGGGTCGTTGAGATAAAGCGCCTCGCTCACGAAGTGATCCGACATACCGGGATGCTCGTTGCGTTCGACCAGGTGCGTGAGGAAGCGACCGAGCGATGCGCGGTCGGGCAGAAGTATGGCCACGTGGAAGAGTCCCAGTCGGCCGCGCCGTGGAACCGGTCGAGCGCCGGGGAACTCATGCAGCACGATGAGCGTGCGGTCGTCCTCATGCGGACCAAGTCGCGCACGGTCTCTGTGCTGCTCAAGAACGCGAAGCCCGATCACATCGGTGTAATAGGCAATCGATCGCGGGAGATTGGCGATCTGGAGGTGCACCGGGCCCAACTGCGTAGCGTCGGGGAGACGGTGGTCGGGAGGGGTGATGCCGTACGACGCATGTTGATCCATGCGGGAAATCAGCGGGACGCCCCCAGAACCGTCAACGTACGAGATTGACACATGATGCATGATGCGCGATGTTCGATACATGCGGACTACCCTCAGCATTGACAACGATATCCTCGCAGCCGCCAAGGCGATCGCGAGCCAGCGCCGTGTCTCCGTTGGGGAGGTCGTCTCCGAGCTGGCCCGACGCGGGCTGGCGCCTGCAGCAACGTCGGCAAAACGAAATGGCGTGCAGCTCTTTCCAGTGCGCTCGGGCGCGGGAACGGTGACCCCCGAAATCATCGCTGAACTGCTCGACGACGGCGGATGATGCCGTGGTGAGGCGCTACCTGCTGGACGTGAACACAGTCCTCGCCCTGCTCGATCCGCAGCATGTCTTTCACGACGCGGCGCATCGGTGGGCCGCTGCAACCTCGAGCGCAACGTGGCTCACCTGTCCGCTCGTTCAAAACGGGGTGTTGCGCGTGGCCAGTCAGCCGAGGTATCCAAACTCCTTGGGAACCGTGCAGGCCGTGCGCGACGTACTGCGCGTATTCGTATCGCATCCGCGACATGCCTTCTGTCCGGATGATATCTCGTTATTGGATGACGACGCGATAACGCGTGCCGATCTGCTCACGCCGGCAGTCATCACCGACGTCTACCTGCTACGGCTCGCCCAGCGTC
>JANOKE010000228.1:0-1610 GCA_031419135.1 Gemmatimonadaceae bacterium | reverse complement strand
CCCGCGTGCCTGCCTGCAATTCGAGGACTTTGGAAACCACAATGCCTTTCGACTGCTGGCCCGTTGGCGAAATCAGATTTGCATGTTCAACGACGATATGCAGGGTACGGCAGCGGTGGCCTTGGCCGGCCTCTTCTCCGCCACGCGCCTCACCGGCACGCCGCTCACCGATATGCGGCTGCTGTTTTGCGGCGCGGGCGAAGCGGGGATCGGTATTGGGGACCTGGTGGTGGAAGCACTCATGGAATCGGGCGTCTCCGAGGCAAGGGCACGGCAACAGTGCTGGTTCGTGGACTCCCAGGGGCTGGTGGTGCGCTCACGGGCGGATCTGGCCGATCATAAGCAGCGCTACGCGCATGTCCATCCGCCCATTGCCGACCTGCTGACCGCGGTCGAAACGCTCAAGCCGCATGCAATCATCGGCGTGTCGGGAACACCGGGCATGTTCACCGCCGAGGTGCTCAGCGCGATGGCGCGATTGAACGAGCGCCCCATCGTGCTCGCGCTGTCCAATCCCACTTCGAAAGCCGAGTGCACGGCCGAGCAGGCCTACGATGCAACAGATGGACGCGCCATTTTTGCCAGCGGAAGCCCGTTTGCTCCCGTAACGCGGGCTGGCCGCACACACGTGCCAGGGCAGGGCAACAACGCCTATATCTTCCCGGGTGTCGGGCTTGGCGTGTTCGTCAGTGAGTCGTCCCGTGTCACCGACGAGATGTTTGCCGCGTCGGCCAAAATATTGGCCGCCATGGTAACCGAGGAAGATCTGGCCATGGGCCGGATCTTCCCCCATCTCGCGCGCATTCGCGAGGTGTCACATGCGATCGCGATGGCGGTGGCCGCGATCGCGTTCCGGCGCGGGCTGGCCCGCCGCGCCGAACCGGCCGATCTCGCAGAAGCAGTCAACTCGGCCATGTACGTGCCAGCATACATGAGCTACGAGCGTCGGAAAACCGATCCGGCGAACAGTCAATCACGACGCAGCGCGTCGTAGTTCGGCGGCGGCCCGTTCGAGGATCTCCGTAATCGCCGCGACCTGTTCTGGGCTCCGACGCCCATTGATCATCGCCGCACCGAACTCCTTGGCCAGCCCGATCATCGCATCACGGGCGGGCCGAACGCCGTCGCCGAAAACGGCGTCGCCGATGTGGTTTACGCGATCAAACAGCTCGTCCACCATGGGACGATTCTCGGCCAGGTGCGCGCGACCGGCCTCGGTAATGGCGTACACCTTCTTGCCGCCTTCTTCCGGCGTGGCCACGGCAAATCCCAGGTCTTCCAGCATGGTGAGCGTGGGATAGATCGCGCCCGCGCTGGGCGTGTACCGTCCGCCCGAGCGATCCTCCAATTCCTTGATGATGTCGTAACCGTGTCGCGGCTTTTCGTCGAGCAGACGAAGGATCACCAGCTTGAGGTCGCCCTGTTCGAACATTCGTCCGCCACCGAACGGTCCACGTCGCTTTGGACCGTGGCCGCCGAAAAACGCGTTGAAATCGGCGTCGAAACCTGCCCAGCCTCGGCGCGCTCGAGACTCGCAGCTCAAGGATTGCTCATGCCACATGATACCGACCACCTAAGACAAAAACGAAATCTCGTGCGAGAGATCTATC
>JANOKE010000227.1:0-5580 GCA_031419135.1 Gemmatimonadaceae bacterium | reverse complement strand
TTGAACTGATCGCCGGCCGCGACCATCTGTTCGCGCAGTTGTCCGACGCGTGTCATGTCGATTTCCGACGTGAGGTAAAATGTCGGAATCGGACCGATCGATTCGCCGAGTCGGCGGGCGATGGTTTTGCGGATCTGGGTGAGGGCAACATCCTTGAACTCTCCATCGATCTGCATCGTCGCGCTACCGGCGACGGCGGTGGGCACGACCGGTGAAGACGATGTCACCGCAGGGGACGCAGGGGACGCAGGGGATGCGGACGCAGCGGCCTCGATATCACGACGAATGACGCGTCCGTTTGGTCCACTGCCATGGATTTGCTGAAGGGAAATTCCCCGCTCGGCGGCAAGACGACGGGCGAGGGGCGATGACCGCGGTAGTGCAACTGCGGTTTGTGGTAGTGCAACTGCGGTTTCTGGTACTGCTACTGCGGTTTGTGGTAGTGCAACTGCGGTTGAAGGTAGTGCAACTGCGGTTGATGTACCAGAAACCGCAGTTGATGTACCAGAAACTGCAGTTGATTTACCAGCAACTGCAGTAGCACCAACTGCAGTGATGTCTTCCTCGGCGGTGCCGATCACGCCGATAATGGCACCAATGGGACTTGTGGTGTTTTCTTCCACCAATCGTGCGCGCAGGATGCCGTCGCCACGCGCCACGAGTTCCATGATGGCCTTGTCGGTTTCCACTTCGGCGATCGTGTCGCCGGTTTTCACGGCGTCACCGACGTTTTTGAGCCACTTCACAAGCCGACCCTCTTCCATCGTGGGAGAGAGCGCCTCCATCATCACTTTCGTTGCCATGGTCGACTCAGTCGATGTACAAGACTTGCTTGATGGCCGCGATCGTCTTGGGGACGTCCGGCTTGGCGGCCTTCTCGAGACTTTTCGCGTACGGCATTGGGGCATCGGCCTGGTGGACACGCAGCACCGGTGCGTCGAGGGAGTCGAAGCAGTGGCGTTGCACGTAGTCGACCACCTGCGCACCCACGCCGCACACTTCCCAGCCTTCTTCCACGACAACGGCGCGATTGGTTTTTCGCACCGACGCCACAATCGTGTCGACATCCATCGGACGAATGGTGCGCAGGTCCACGACGTCGCACTGAATGCCTTCCTTGGCCATCTGCTCGGCCGCTTGCAGCGCCACCAGCACCATCTTGCCGTGTGAGATCAGCGTGCAGTGCTCACCCTCACGCTTGAGCTCCGCCTTTCCCAAGGGGATGACATAATCGTCATTGGGTACTTCGCCCTTTGTGTTGTACAGCATCTCCCCTTCGAGAAAGCACACCGGATTGTCGTCGCGAATGGCGGCCTTGAGCAGCCCCTTGGCGTCGTACGGCGTGGACGGGGTCACCACCTTGAGTCCCGGGATGTGGGCAAGCCACGATTCCCATGCCTGTGAGTGCTGGGCACCGAGTTGAAGCGCCGATCCATTCGGACCGCGGAACACGATCGGCATGGGGAACTGGCCGCCGGACATGTAGAGCATCTTCGCGGCCGCATTCACCACCTGATCGAGCGCCAGGAGCGAGAAGTTCCACGTCATGAATTCGATGATCGGTCGAAGTCCGGCCATGGCGGCGCCCACGCCAACGCCGGCGAATCCGAGTTCAGTAATCGGCGTGTCCACGACGCGCATCTCGCCGAACTCCTGCAAGAGTCCCTTGGACACTTTGTAGGCGCCCTGATACACCGCGACCTCCTCACCCATGAGAAAGACCCGGTCGTCGCGCTGCATTTCCTCGCGAAGCGCCATGTTGAGCGCGTCGCGGTACGTAATCACGGCCATGGTAATTGGGCTCTCAGCTCGTGGTTTCGACGAGGATGTCTTCCATGAGCGCTTCGACGGGCAGCTCTGGACTCTGTTCAGCGAAGTCAATGCTTTCCTGCACGATCAGCTTGATCGCGTCGTCCATGGCCGAGACGTCTGCCGTGGAGATCTCTCCGGCCGCCTCCATGCGCTGCCGATGCAGCACGATCGGATCGCGCTTGAGATACTGTTCGAGCTCTTCCTTGGTGCGATACGTGCCGCTGACGGCATCGGACATGGAGTGGCCCATGAAGCGATAGGTGCGTATCTCGAGGAGCGTCGGCATGCTTTCCTTGCGCGCGCGTTCGATCGCTTCGGCGGACGCCGCGCGCACCGCGTACACGTCCTGACCGTCCACAACGCCGCGGGGCATGTCGTACGAGGCACCGCGCCGATAGATGTCGTTTATGGCCGACGCGCGCTCCACCGCCGTGCCCATCCCGTAGCGATTGTTCTCGATGACGAACAGACAGGGGAGTTTCCAGAGCGCGGCCATATTCAACGCTTCGTGAAACGCGCCGTTGTTGACGGCGGCTTCACCCATGAAGCACACGATCACCTGATCGCCGCCGCGATACTTGATGGCGAAGCCCACACCGGCCGCGATTGGAATGTGCCCGCCCACGATGCCGTGTCCGCCAAGGAAGCCGAGCTGCTTGTCGAACATGTGCATCGAACCGCCCTTGCCTCTCGCACATCCATCCTGTCGGCCGAACAGTTCCGACATCACGGCCCGTGGTGTCATGCCTCGGGCAAGCGCCTGTCCATGATCACGATAGGTGGTGATCACGTAGTCGTCGGGGCGCAATTGTGAAATGATGCCCGTGGACACCGCTTCCTGGCCGATATACAGGTGACAGAATCCGCCGATGCGACCAATGGCATACATCTCGGCACACTTCTCCTCGAACCGACGCTGCAGCAGCATCGAATAGAGCAACTCGCGATCAAGCGCCGCCGAAGGGATACCGGCGTCGGTGCTGGTGGCGACGGGAGCGGTGACGGTGGGGGCTTTGTTACGAACTCTCTTGCTTGGAGGCATGGGGCGGGAGACGGGAGACGGGAGACGGGAGACGGGAATCGGGAGACGGGAATCGGAGACGGGAGACGTCGTCGACGTCAGACGCCTGCCGCCTGCACTTGCTCCCAGGCGTGATAGCTGGAGCGCACGAGCGGACCGCTTTCAACGTGTCGGAAGCCGAGGGCCATGCCGACTTTATACAACTCGCGGAACTCGTCGGGCGTGACGTAGCGATCGAGGGCGATGTGTGCGTCGGAGGGTCGCAAGTACTGGCCGAGGGTGAGGATGTCCACGTTTACGGCGCGCAGGTCTTTCATGACCTCGACGACTTCCTCGTTGGTTTCGCCCAAGCCGAGGATGATGCCGGTTTTGGTGGTGATGTTGGGGGCCCATCGTTTCGCGACGCGAAAAATCTCCAGCAATCGCTCGTAGCGACCTCCGGGTCGCGCCTTTTTGTACAGACGCGGCACGGTTTCGGTGTTGTGGTTGTAGATGTCCGGGCGCGCGTTTAGCACGGCGTGAATGGCCGCTTCGTCACCCTGAAAGTCGGGAACGAGCACTTCGATGGAGCAATCCGGCAGTCGCAGCCTGATCTGTCGGATCGTTTCCGCGAAAATGTACGAGCCGAAATCCGGAAGATCGTCGCGATCGACCGACGTGATCACGGCGTGGCGGAGATTGAGCTCGGCGATGGCCTGGGCCACGCGCTCGGGCTCCTGGACGTCGTAGGTGGGCGGACGCCCGTGTGATACCGCGCAGTAGGCGCAGTTGCGCGTGCACACGTCGCCAAGAATCATGAACGTTGCAGTGCCGTGCTCCCAACATTCTCCGATATTCGGACAATGCGCTTCCTGACAAACCGTATGCAGGTTGAGATCCCGCATCATGTTTTTAAGACGCAGGTAGTTTTCGCCACCCGGGGCCTTCACCTTTAGCCACTGCGGCTTTCGGTTTGGGAGTGGATCACGGCGATGGCGGCCCATGATCTGATAGAACTGCTCAGCCATATTCCGATTGAAGGGGTTAGTCGGATCCCCGCAACCGGGGTTCGGGGAAGCTAGCGGCCTGTTACGTGGAGAACCATTACCAGTAACCTCCAATCACGATTTAGCAGGGTACACTTCGGATCTCATGGATCGAAATCGGCGTAGCGAAACTGATATGCCGGTCGATCGTATGGGTCAGAAAGCACCACCATTTGACTGAGGGATCGCGTCGATGCTGAAAAACCTGTTCACCATTGGCCTCATCGCCTTGCTTGGGCTGGTCGCTCTCAAGGTGGTGTTTGGCCTGCTTGGACCGCTCGTTGGGTTGCTGCTCTGGCTGGCCGGTTTGGCGATCAAGCTGGCGCTGGTTGGCGCGGTTTTGTACGGAGTGGTACGGATCGTGAGCCCGGATACGGCAAAGCGAATCACTGCGGGGTTCCGGCGGTAGATCAGGGAGCGCCGGGCTTTCTCTGGTCCGACATCCGTTCCACGATTGCCCAAGCCAACAGCGGTACCATGATTTCGTGGTGTCCGGTGATTTCGTAGCCTTTCCCACTGTCCTGCGTGGGGCGTCGCACGACGTTCATTCGCGGTCGATAGTGTCGCTGCATGTCCAGATCGCAGGTCACGAAATCGGTTGGTGTTCCCGCGCCGAGGTTTCGCGCGATGGTAAGGGCCTTTAGAAACACTTCGGGCATGATCACCGCGCTGCCCACGTTTAAAACCACGCCACCGTGGTGCAGCGTGTCCAACGAAGCGGCGAGGCGACGAAAATCGCGGTGACTGGTGTCGCCGATGGCCGAACCATTCGCTGCCGGATGCTGATGAATGATCTCGGCGCCGAGCGCGGCGTGAATGGTTGCCGGTACACCGTGTCGCCAGCACTGATAGGTTAGCGACAGGTCGGGATGCAGCAGGGGTTCATGGTGCGCCAGGTCGCGCGCCACGGCTTCGCCCATTCCCCAGCCGTTGGCCATGCCTTTTGTAAACGCCGCGTTGAGTCCTCGACCCGTCTCGTCGGCCATGCCGAAGGTGCCATCGCGCAATCCCGCAGCGACGTCTTCGGACGTACCTCCGAAGCGCGCGATTTCGTAGTCATGAATTGCGGCTGAGCCATTCATGGCGACATGCGTGATCACGCCGCGGGCGACCAAGTCGACCAGTACGCGTGCGAGTCCGGTTTTCACCACGTGGCCGCCCAACATGAGCACGACGCCGCGGTCGCGCGCTCGCGCGGCGACGATGGCATCGACGACCGCCAGAAAATCACGCGCCACCAGGATGTCGGGGAGCGACTCGAGGAACGCGTGCATCGTGCGTGCGGTCGCGTGATCGGCGGGCGGAGCTGCGAACTCGACGGCGCGCACCTTGTTGGGACGCGACTGGACGGGAATGGTGCGGACGCCTGCGAGATCGACTTCGCGGTATTGCATGGGAGGAGCGCCGGTGCCGGTTGGGTCGTCGACGGTCACTCGGACTCGCTCGACGAAGCGGGCGGTGGTACGGGATCGGAGCCGACATCGGCGGCGGTATCGCGCCCGCGCCCACGTGATCGACGCGAGCCGCCTCGACGGCCTCGTCGACCGCGCCGTTTGGCACGTGCGGTGCTACCGATTTCGTTCGTCTCATCAGCGGCGTCATCAGCGGCGTCATCGGCGGCATCATCAGCCGTCTCATCAGCCGTGTCATCGGCCGTGTCATCGGCCGCATTTCCCGCGTCGCGGTCGCGGCCCTCGGTCGCTCCGGGATCACGCTCGGGGG
>JANOKE010000226.1:0-6046 GCA_031419135.1 Gemmatimonadaceae bacterium | reverse complement strand
GCCCAACGTGGATATCACGGCCCCAAATCCCGATGGGACCCCGTACATCGCGAAAATCAGACAGCCTCCCTCGTCGGGTAACTTGAGCAACCCGCTGTACACGCTCGCCAACCGGCCGGTTCAGAACGACCGCGACCGGTTCACCGGCGTGCTGAAGATGACCTATCGTCCGCTCGAGTGGCTCACCGCGGAAGGCAACTTCAACTACGATCAGTCCACCGGGAACAACAAGTCGTTCACCCCGATCGGATTCGTCAATTCCATCGGCGGTAAGGGCCAGGGCGGTTTGAGCCAAGGGTACAGCAGCAACCACACGTTCAACACCGGTGCAACGCTCACCGCCTTCCGGAGCATTGGTGACTGGCTCACCAACACCACCAAACTGGCCACGGTCTACGAAGACCAGACGGCCAATACGCTTGGCGTGACTGCGTCAAGGTTGACCGTGGGCGGCGTGACCGAATTCGGAGCTGCGGCGCAGGATCCCAACGCGCCCAACGTTCCGAACTCCAGCACAATCACCATCCGTAATCGCAACCTGTTTGCGATCACTACCTTCGACATCAAGGATCGCTACATCCTTGACGGGCTCATTCGCCAGGACGAGTCGTCACTGTTTGGCGCGAAAGAACGCAAAGCCACGTACACGCGCGCGTCGGCGGCGTGGCGCTTCAGCGAGGACATCCACATTCCCGGCATTGACGAAGGCAAGCTGCGCGTGTCGTACGGCACGGCAGGTCTGCGCCCGCAGTTCGATGCGCAGTACGAAATTTTCTCGGTTGCCGGTGGCAGTCCGTCCAAAGTGACGCTCGGTAACCCGGGCCTGAAACCCGCGCTGTCCAAGGAAACGGAAGCCGGCTTCAACCTCAATTTCTTCAAAAACTATACCCTCGAGTACAGCTATTCCGACAAGGTCACCAGCGATCAGATCCTGCTGGTTCCTACGTCGTCGGCCACGGGCTATCAGAACACCTGGGTGAATGCAGCCACGCTGGCCGGCACCACGCACGAGGCGGCATTCGGCGCCGTACTGGCATCCAGCAAGGATTTCTTCTGGCGACTGAACATCACCGGCGATCGCACTCGCTCCAAGATCACCGAACTCAATGTCGGTCCGTATCTCACTGGCCCTGACGTGGCAATTTTCCGCGTCGCCAAGGGGGAGACCTTCGGCGTCATTTACGGCTCAGACTGGATCAAGACGGCCGCACAGTTGGCCACGAACATCACCAACGGCAAGCTCACCGGCACGGCGGATAACTACACGTTGAACGAGTTGGGCTACTACGTGGCCAAGACGGCGTATCGCACCAAGGACGAGCGCCCGATCAAGTACTTTGACTCGAAGGGCAACTCCTTGCAGCAAATTGGTGATGTCAACCCTGACTTTACGATGGGGTTCAACAACACCATCCAGTTCAGGGGATTGTCGCTCACCGGCGTGGTGACCTGGCAAAAGGGGGGTGACGTGTACAACTACACCCGCCAGTGGCCCTACAACGAACTGCGCGACGTCGATTTCGACCAGCGCAACGTGCCAGCGGTCGAGAAAAAGCCGCAGGGCTTCTTCCAGGCCTTCTACAACAACTTCGACCCCAGCACCAGGTTCGTGGAAGACGGCAGCTATGTCCGACTGCGTGAACTGTCCGTGAACTATCAGGTGCCCAAGGGGCTGGTGAAGGGCGCGAGACTTGGTGGGTTCGAAACGGCCCGCATTGGTATCGTTGGTCGCAATCTGTGGACTAAAACCAAATACACTGGCTACGATCCGGACGTGTCCGGCAACGGCAACCCGTTTGCGTACAAGGTGGATTTCTTCTCGTATCCCGCGTACCGCACGTTCACGCTCATGTTCGAACTCGGCTACTGACCACCCGCCACCACAGGATTTGACTCGATGCAGATGACTCGATCGTTGCGAGCAGTCAGCATGCTGGCGGCCATGGCCGTTGCAGGATGCAACTCGCTCGAAGTCGCAAACCCCAACGCGCCAGATGCCAAGCGCGCGTTGGCCGACCCGGCAGCCCTTGAAGCCGTGGCGGGCGGAACGCTCCGCACCTGGTTCAATACGTACGAACATTGCGAAGGCAACTGCGTGCTGGTCACGCAGGCGCAATCGTTCTCCGCGTCGTGGAACAACTGGAACATGAACTTCTATTCCAGCTACGATGCCGATGGCAAGCGTCTCACCCGCCCGTGGCAGAACGACCCGGCTGCGGCCGGTCGCTCCAGCATCGAAGTGCCGTGGGGCGGTATGTACTCGGCCATCTCATCGTCAGTCGATGTGCTCACGGCGATCCGCAAGAACAACATCGTGATCAACAACGTGGCGGATACCAAGCGGGCCGAAGCCGTGTCGGAACTCATGTTGGGAGCGGGACTCAGCTACATCGCGCTCAACTACGATAAAGGCTACATCGTCGACGAAAGCTCCAACCTGGCCACGCTGGCGTATTCCAATCGCAAGCAGATTCGCGATGCGGCCGTGCTCAAGTTGCAGGCGGCGGCGACCATCGCGAAGGCCAATACGTTCAGCACCCCGGCTTCGTGGACGAACGGCGTAAGCTACTCCAGCGCCCAAATCGCCCAGATCGCGAACACGATGTCGGCAATCACCTTGGCGTACTATCCGCGCAACGCGGCGGAGAACACGGCGGTGAACTGGGCGCAGGTGCTTACGTACACGCAGGCGGGCATGTCCAGTGGAACGCCATTCAACTTCGTGTTCGTGGGCGATGGGTGCGTGTCGTTCTGTCATATGATCCTCACCTGGTTCGACGATTTCAGCACGGGTCGCGTGCACACTCGCGTGGCCAACCTGCTTGATCCGGTCACGCAGAGAACGCCGTTTCCGCTCAATGCCGCCGGCACGCCCATCGGCAATCCGGTTCCCAACTCGGCCGACAAGCGACTCGGAGACGGCTCGTTTGGTGACGCGTCCATCGTTGATGGATTCGGGACCAATCCAAAAACGGCCAACGCGGGTACAGACTTTGCGTATTCTCGAGACCAGATTTTCCGCCCGAGCCGTGGTTCATACCACCAGTCAAACATCGGCTTCGTGCGCTACGACCTCACGGGATTGCAGGATCCGTCGGGCATCTGGGCGGGCTATGGTCCAGCGCCCGTCATGACCGCCACGCAGAGTGATCTGTTGCAGGCCGAGGCGTTGATTCGCACCGGTGGTTCGTTGGCCACCGCGGCAACGATCATCAACAAGACGCGCGTAACGCGGGGCGGTTTGGCGGCCGCAGCGGCTGGTGATGGCGTTGCGGGGCTTACCGCGAAACTGGGCTACGAGATGGAAATCGAGTTGCTCGGACTCGGGGCGTCGCCATACTACTGGCGTCGTCGCACAGACGGGCTGCTGGAAGGCACGCCGCGTGAAATGCCGGTTCCGGCCAAGGAACTCGGCGTAAAGGGTGAAGCGCTGTACACGTGGGGCGGCACAGGACCGTTGAACTCGGCCACTCCTCCGTGAGTTGATGTTGTGCGGTGTGAACGCGGGGCCGGGAGAGTCTTCCCGGCCCCGCGTTTTGCGTTCTCTGAC
Source organism: Gemmatimonadaceae bacterium (assembly GCA_031419135.1). Taxonomy (GTDB): domain Bacteria; phylum Gemmatimonadota; class Gemmatimonadetes; order Gemmatimonadales; family Gemmatimonadaceae; genus Gemmatimonas. Next base: position 2,496 of record JANOKE010000226.1, on the reverse strand, counting down.
ACGCCGGCGCAGTTCATCAAAACATTGAACCGCGAAGGTCGCGAAGGTCGCGAAGAACCGCAGCAGATCACCTTGGCGACCTTCGCGGTTCAATTTTCTTGTTTGGATCGCCACATGTCGCATCAATCGTATATTGCGATAGCCCAGCGCCCCCTTTGCACCGGAATCTGCAATGCGCACGCCCTCCATCGCCTTTCGCGCCGGTCTCTCGGTATTGCGTGGCGTGGCCATCGGCGACGGACCGGTGTGGATGCAGCACGATCCTCGACTCGATGCGCTGGTGGCGGCCGGCTCGCGGTATCCCGAACTGCGCGAATGGGCGATCGCGCGCGGGATTTCTGAATCGTCGTCGGCGACGGCGATGTTCGATGTTCCGCTGTTGGACCCGCGTACGCCGCGCGAGGCGCAGCAGGAGGCGGTCACTCGCTGGATGGCGGCCGGTCAGCGTGGCACGGTGGTATTGCCAACGGGCGCCGGTAAAACGCTGGTGGCGCTGCTCGCCATTCATCGCACCGGAAGGAACGCGTGCGTCATTGTGCCCACGCGCGCGCTGGTGTCGCAGTGGTTCACACAACTGGCCGATGCGTTCGGCGCCGAGCATGTGGGCGCATTCTACGGTGACGAGAAGGAGGTGCGGGCGCTTACCATCACCACCTACAACTCGGCCTTCACGCTGCTCGAACGACACGGAGAGCGCTTCCCACTGCTGATATGCGATGAGGTGCACCACCTGGCTGATAGCGCATCCGGTGAGGCACGCACGCGCCTGGACGCGCTGATCATTGCGCCCGCGCCGCATCGACTGGGGCTGACGGCAACGTATCCCGATGGACAGGACGGCTGGCTGATGCGCGCGCTGGGGCCTGTGGTGTATCGTCGCACCATTGGCGAGATGACGGATGCTGAATTGGCACGCTTTGCCGTGGAACGCCGCTATGTGGATCTCACACCGGCCGAACGCGCACGCTACGACGCGGAGACGGAGCGCTTCGAGAGTTACGCCGAACGCTCCCTCTGGCGCACCAAAGCCGAATCGCCCGACGAGGCCTGGAGACTGTTTGCCGCGAGTGCGCGTCGAACTCCCGCGGCCCGTCGCGCGCTGCACGCATTCCGCGAACGCGAGCGCGTGGTGCGCATGGCTGAATCCAAGTTCGGGGAAACGGCTCGCGTGTTACGCACATTTCCCAACGAGCAGGCCGTGCTGTTCTGCGGTGGTACCGATGTGGCCATGGAAGTATCACGTCGGCTGGCGATACCCGTCATCAGTGCGTCTACGCCGGCGTCGGAGCGTCATGCAATTCTTGGTGCGATGCGCGATGGCACCCTGCGCGCGGTAGCGTCGGTGAAAGTGTTGGACGAAGGGTGGGACGTGCCCAATGCGAAATTGGGTATCGTGCTGGGCGATACCACGCGCGGCGGCGCTCGACAGCACACCCAGCGACTCGGTCGCCTGTTACGACGACAGGGCGATCAGGTGGCGTCGCTGTTCGAGCTCGTGGCGGCCGGCACCTGGGAGTTTTATGCGTCCCAGAAACGTGGCGCGGCCGTGCGCAAGGTGGCTGATTCGCAACTGGGCTTTGGATTGTGAGCGCGCCGTGAGTGGTGCCGTCTGCTCACGATGCTGACGCGCGCTCAGGTGGATCCGTTCGTGCGGGCGCGCGGCGGCGAGTTGCGCGTGGCGTATTTGGCGGACGAGAAGGGTCGCATTGTGCCGTTTCTCGACCGGATGCTGCGTCTTGTGCGACGGCTCGAAGGGCGATCGCTCGAGACGGTGGCGGAAGCGCTGCGACGGCAGGAACGTCGGGTGCGCGATGCATCGCGACTGGCCGGGATTTCGCGCACGATCATCGAATGGTGCGATTTCACTTCGCCGCCGGGAACGGAGCGTCTGGAAGAGGCGCGTCGGCAGGTGTTCGTTGCACGCGGGGCGATGTGGCCACCGATACCAGGTGATGCGCTGCTGCCCTACAGCGCCGTGGCGCCTGCACTGGGCATGAAGCCCGAGGCGCTGCAACGCGAGCTGTACGACGATCGCCCCGGTGCGCGACGATTACGTCGCGTACCCGAAGGAAACGGCCGCTCGTTGCTGGCGCGCTACAATCTGGAACTCGCACGCGGCGTGCTGCGCGATGCCACGCGCGTGGTGTTGCACACCCGCGGCGGATGGCGCGATGTGTTTCGCGCGGTAAAGGCCGCCGGATTGATGCACGAACTGGTGCGTGAGGGGAAACGCTATCGCCTCGTGCTCACGGGTCCCGCGGCAGCATATCTCGTGCGCCCGGCGCGTTACGGGGTGCGCTTCGCGCGGGTGCTGCCGGTACTGGCACGGTCACCGGGTTGGCGCGTAGATGCCGAAGTACTGCGCAATGGTGAACCATGTACGTTGCGACTGAGGGGCCGAGCGCGCGCAATAGCTGGGGCAGCGCCCGTGGGAGGCGAACCGAAACGCGAACGCTACGACTCGAAGTGGGAACGACGCTTCGGGCGCGACTTCCG
>JANOKE010000225.1:0-13043 GCA_031419135.1 Gemmatimonadaceae bacterium | reverse complement strand
CGGGCAGCCACGGTGCTGTCAGCCTGCGCGAGCACGATAGCCAACGTCGGCAGCAGCAGCGGTCGCTGGGTGCCGGCCATCGCCCGTCGCGCCCCCATGATGGCGTCGGCATGACGTCCGAGCGCACTCAGGCACAACGCCTCGAACTGCGATCCCGCCGGAGAGGCCGATAGTTCGAGACCCCGCCGGGCCCACCGCAGACACTCTGCATAACGTCGGCCAAAGAAGTTCGCTGAGGCACTGGCGATTATCGCGCGGAGATTCGTGGGCTCGAGCTGCCGGACCGTGGCGATCAGCGCCAGCGAGGAATCAGTGTGGCCCTCCACGACCTGCTGGAAGTTGGCGCGAAGCAGGACGATCGGGTCGCGCGGCGCCAGGGCCAGTGCCCGTCCGAACTCGCGGGCGGCCGCGTCCCAGTCCCATTCGAACCACGTGTAGGCGTGACCGCGCAGCGCGTGAGCGAGGCCGGACCGCGGGTCGAGCACCATGATGGTGTCGAGCGCTCGTCGCAACGGCACCAGCGCCTCCCGACCGGTAAGCCGGCCGTTTCCCGACGCCATCGCCATCAGCACGCCAGCGCGTCCGAGCCACGCGCCCACGAACGCGGGTTCCCTCGCCAAGACGCTGTCGTAGTAGGCGATCGAACGCGCCAGGTCGGTCGGATTGAACCGATTGAAGTGGTGCTGGGCCAGCAGGTAGTAGTTGTAGGCCAGCGAGTCGCGAAGCACCGGGGCCTGCCCCACCCGCGCGCCGATGGCGCCGGGAACGAGCGAGACCGTGATCGCGCGGGCCATGCTGTCCACGGCCATCGCCAACTCGCGCTTCGGCACGACGCGCACGTCACCCCACTGCCGCTTGCGTCGCTTGGTGTCCACCAGTTCGACGCTGATCCGCACGCTGTCGCCGCGACGCGACAGGTCTCCCGTAAGCAAGTGCGTCACGGCCAGCTCTGCGGCGATCACCTCGGACGGCCGTGCATCGTCGCGATACCTGCGGACGGTGCCGTGCGGTACGACGCGAAGCCCGGGGATGCGGGCGAGGCTGGCCGTCAGGTCTTCGGCAAGTCCGTCGCTCAGGTAGGCCTGCGCGGTGTCCCCGGTACGATTGGCGAAAGGCAGGATGGCAATGCTGGCGTCGTGCCCGGTGTCCCCACGGGTAAGCGCGAACATTCCGGCGACGGCCGCGACGACCACGCCAACGACGGCCAGCCTGGCAACGGGGAAAGCACGCGCAACCTCCGTCGACGCGATAGGCGCCGGGGCGCGGAACGACGGAGACGTGACAGCGTCCTCGAGCAGGGCCGCAAAGACAGTGGCCGTTGCCGGACGTCGCGTCGGCTCGACTTCGAGTGAGCGCTGCACGAGCGCCGCCAGCGACGGGGGGACGTCGGGACGGACCATGGAAACGGATGGCGCACCCTCGGTGAATCGCCGTGCCAGCATCGCTGCGGGCGCACCATCGGCAAAGGGGCGGTGACCGGCCAGCATTTCGTGCACTACCACGGCCATGGCGTATACGTCGGCCTGAGGCTGAGCGGTGCGCTCTCCGAGCACCTGTTCCGGCGACATGTAGCTCGGCGTGCCCAGCCCGACTCCGGTCGCCGTCAACCGCTCACTCGACGACTCCGGTGCCGCCGCGATCCCGAAGTCCGCAACCAGTGCCTGTCCCTGCGGTGTCAGCAGGATATTTTCGGGCTTCACGTCGCGATGCACGATGCCGCGATCGTGCGCATAGCTGAGCGCCGCGCACACGTCGCGGGCAATGCTCAACGCGTCGGGCAGGGGAAGTCGGCCGACGCGCGTGAGGCGCGTGCGCAACGTCTCACCATCGACGTACGGCATGGTGTACCACAGGTAGCCGGCCGACTCCCCCGAGTCGAAGACCGGGAGGATGTGCGGATGTTGCAGCCGCGCGGTGACCGCGACCTCTCGCAGGAACCGGTCGCGTCCGATCGCCGCGCCCACTTCGGAACGGAGCACCTTGAGCGCAACTTGCCGGTTGTGCTTGAGGTCGAGCGCCAGGAACACGACGGCCATCCCCCCCGCGCCGAGTTCACGGTCGAGGGTGTAGGCTTCGGCGAGCGTCGACTGCAGCTGGTCTCGGAGGTTGGTCATTCGGAACGGCGAAGGTGTTCCGAAGAATGCAGGCCGCGGGGCCGCCGCGCACCTGCCGATACGGGGTGGGCGGGTGGGGGCGCCTCGAGCGGTGCGCGGTGGCCGAGTCCGTCGCGTGACCTTAGGTTCTTCGCGATGCCTGACGACCTGAGCCTCCGGCTTCAACGCTCGCTCGGGGATGCTTTCGTCCTCGAGCGCGAACTCGGTGGCGGTGGTATGTCGCGCGTGTTCCTTGCGAACGAGCGCTCGCTCGATCGACGCGTGGTCGTGAAGGTGCTCGACCTTGAAGGTGCCGTAGCGGCGAGCGCCGAGCGTTTCCGCCGCGAAGTGAAGGTCATCGCGAAGCTGCAGCACCCGCACATCGTGCCGGTGCTCGCGGCCGGCGGCGATGACACGCTGCTTTGGTACGTGATGCCCTATGTCACAGGCGAGTCGCTGCGCGCGCGACTCGTGCGCGAGGGTGCGCTCCCGCTCGCCGACGCGGTGCGCATCGGGCGCGAGATGCTCGACGCGCTCGCCTTCGCGCATGAGCACGGGATTGTCCATCGCGACATCAAGCCGGAGAACATCCTGCTGGAGGGTCGACATGCAGTCGTGGCCGACTTCGGCGTCGCCAAGGCGCTGGCCGAGGCCGGCGTGTCGGGTGGCCTGACGACGGCGGGACTTGCCCTCGGTACCCCGGCCTACATGGCCCCAGAGCAGGCGATGGCCGACCCGACCACCAATCATCGGGCGGACCTGTACGCGTGTGGCGCGGTGATTTACGAGATGCTGGTCGGGTCACCGCCGTACTCGGGCAACGCGCAGGCCGTGATCTCGGCGCACCTCACGGCGCCGGTGCCACGAGTGGAGGAGCGGCGCGGCGATGTGCCGCTCGCCTTGGCGCATCTGATCGCGCGGCTCATGGCGAAGAATGCTGCCGAACGGCCGCAGAGTGCGCACGAGGCGATGGCGGTCCTTGACGGCGTCACGACACCCGCCGACACACCGCTCCAGGTGACGACACCGGGCGCTTATTCTCAGCGTTCGAGCTCGGCCCCGACTCCGACGGCAGCGGCAGCCGGACCGCGACGCCGACGGGTGCGACTCGTCGCTGTCGCCGCAGTCCTCGTGCTCGGTACGCTCGTGAGTTGGTTTGCGCTGCGATCACAGCGCGGTGATGTCGCAGCGGGCGCCGATGTGATTGCCGTGGCACCGCTCGGCTCGTCCGGGGACTCGGCGTTGGCCCAGTTGGGGCGCGACCTCGTCGTGACGGTCAGCGCCAATCTCGACGGAGTGGGGTCACTCCGGGCGGTGGACGCGATGGCGGTGATACTGCGCGCGTCAAAGCTTCCGAGTCCTCTGCCGCTTGACGACGCGCGCGCCATGGCCGTCGTGCTCGGCGCCGGCAGCGTGTTGCACGGCTCGCTCGTGCGCGACGCGGGACTCGTCCGTCTCGACGTCGCCTTGTTTCCGGCCAAGGGGGGCGACCCGCTGGCACGCGCCACCGCGCGCGCTCCGATTGATAGCATCCGAGCTCTCACGGACTCACTCACCGTACAGATCATTCGCCAAGTCTGGAAACGAGGATCTCCGCCATCGCCGTTCCTTTCGGATGTGGCGACGGCGTCGAGCGAGGCGCTTCGGGCATTCCTCTCCGCAGAGACGCATGTCGCCAAACTTGAGGTTGCGGAGGCGCTCGACGACTACGCCCGAGCGATAGCCGCGGACTCTGCGTTCGCTCTGGTCTTCTACCGGGCAGCGCATCTTCGCGCGATGACGGGACTGAGCGCCGACACGGCCATTAATGCGGGACTTACCCGGCTCAAGAGCCGCCTTCCACAACGCGACCGCGAGATACTCGCCGCCGGTGCGGCGAGACGGCCGTTTCTGGAGGCCATCGACACCGCTCGAGTGCTCGCGGCTCGGTATCCGGACCATCCCCTGGCGCAATATGGGATCGCTGACCTGATCATCCACACCGGGCCACTTTACGGCGTTCCGATCCTCGACGCGCTTCCCTACCTTGACCGGCTCGACCAGATCGCGCCCGCAAATGCGGACAACGCGCTGCATCAGGTATTCGTCGCGGGCACCGTCGCCGACACGGCGGCTTGGCGGGCCGCCGCGCGTCAAGTCATCGATCGGGCTGGAACGGGCGCATCGATCGCGGCGTTTGCATCGTCCGCTCTCGCTCTTCTGGGCGAGCCCACCACGGAAATGCGAGGACCGGTTGAAGCGGAGATTCGCGCCCGTCGCGATTTTCTGCCGGCCCTTCGAGCCAGCGGGCCGAACGGCTGGATACCATTCGCGTACTTGAGTCACGGTCACTCGTCGGCGCGCCATGACGAAGTGGGAGCGGCGATCCAGCGCGCCCCGGAGTTCGCGGAGTTCAGGCCGCAGATCCGCGCCGCGAGGGCGACGGCCGCCGCCGCCCGTGGCGACTTCACAGCCGCGATCAGCCAGTTCGCCGAGTTCGAACGGAGCTCGGCACCGCCGGCAATTCGTCTGGGCGGCATCCGTGCTGCGGCCATTGGAAGTTGGCTCGGCATAGTGACCGCCGCGGACGCGAATGCCGCGCTGCTTCAGGCTCGCGCCAATATCACTGGCCTTGGCGCGCCGCGCGATGCTGAGCTGTCCTGGTACGAAGGACTGATCGCGATCGGCGAGCGCGATTCGTCTCGCATGGAACGCGCGTCGCGTGAAAGCATCGCCGACACGGGCCTCGTGGGTCGCACGGTCGCGCGCTCACTCCGCGCGCTGTGGCGAGAGCGATACGGCGGCCACGTGGACAGCCTGCGCCGCTTAGAGGACGAGTCGATCGCGACCGCTAACAGCTTGGCGCCTGCCACGGCCGTTCATCGTCTCGCCCTCGGCCGAGCGCTTGTACGCGGGCGCAACCCTGCGAAAGCAGAGTACTACCTCCAGTGGACTGACGCCGTGAACGTCGGCCTCGACGTAAGTCTGACGCAGCACATGATGCTCGGCTACAACTCGTACGAGCGGGCATTGGCATTCGAGTCGGCCGGCGATAGGACGCGCGCTATGCTCCATTTCCAGCGTTTTCTCCAGACGGTCGATCGGCCCGGACCGGCGCAGCAGACGCAAGTGGACGACGCGCGGGCGCGACTCACCAAGCTGGCGGCGGCCGCGCGCTGAGGCTCTACTTCGCGGCCTCTTCCACGCCTTCGATCGCGCAACTGGAGTTACGTACAGCAGCAGCATTCACTGCAGCGCGGCGAACGAATCGCACTGCGTGAGCTGGCCAGACTCAAAGCCCCGCTTGAACCGCGGCCCGCGCTTCCAATCGCGCGTATGCCAGGCTCACCGCCCGCCGCGCGCCTCGCTTCAGGGCCCGGTGCACCGACCGCGCATAGCGAATAAAGTTTGCGCCCGCCCACGCGTGTCGCGAAAAAAATTCGAACGGGGGCTGATTGCCCTTGAGACGGTTGCATGGCCCGCAGGCGACTACCACGTTGCCCGGGTCATGCCCGCCTCCGCGCGCCAGCGGCACCACATGATCCAGGGTGGCCGAATGTCGATCCAATGCCGTCGCACAGTACACACATCGTTGTCCGCAGTCCCGCAGCGCAACCCGTCGCAAGGCGCGCTTGACGGCGATATGGAGGGGGTCCCGGTCGGCGCGGGGGCGATCATGGGAACCGGAGCGGCCACGCGGAGCGTTCCGCATGACGGGGCGAACAGCGACTTCGAAAGAGCGCATCATCCTCCAGAGACACTGGTGGAGTGGCAACGCAAGCCAACCGTCGATCTACCGCTCGTCGAACTGGTATCACTCCTTCATACCACTGTTACGGAGGGGATCACGCAACAAACTCCTGATGCAGGCAGCCATCGCCACCATTTGCTCCCAATTGCGCATGACTGAGCCCGCAAACGGCAGTGGCATGACGAATCCGCCAGCGTTTCGCCGCAGGATTAGACAAGCCGCGGACGGCGATATCGCCGATCCTACCGGAGCAGAATCGCGGCGGCCAGGAGTACCATCGCCACCGCCACAACCGGCAGCGCGGCATGGGTCGGCGACATTCTGGTTGGGACCACCAATGGGCTCTTGAGTGCCGCCGCAGGCGTGGTGGCGGGCCGCGCCGACTGCGAGACAGCGGCAGGCACTTCGCCGGACTCGTTGATGGACGTCTGGCTCAGAGTGTCCAACACCTTCACGATGTCGCTGGCTGACTTCGGACGCTTGGCCGGTTCCTTTTCCAGACATCCCATCACGATCTGCAGGATGGACGGTGGCAACGTGGGACGCAGCCGCTCGAGTGGCTCAGGGAGATCCCTGACCTGCGCAATCAACATGTCGCGGAGATTCCGTCCAAAAAACGGTGACGAGCCGGTCAGCATCTCGTAGGCCACGCACCCGAAGGAATAGAGATCCGCGCGGTGATCGACTTCGCTCGCTGCCTCGATCTGCTCGGGCGCACTGTAGGCCGGCGTTCCCAGTGTGGCGCCAACGCCGGTGAGGCGTGGACCGATGTCGCGGCCGTCTGTATTCGCGCGGTCCATCGCCATGGCCACCCCGAAGTCGGTGATCATGGCCACGCCATCGCTGAGCAGTACGTTGTCTGGTTTGATGTCCCGATGCACCACGCCACGTCGGTGGGCGTACGCGAGTGCCAACGCCATTTCGCGCATAAGGCGAATTGCCGCGCCGAGGGGGAGCGCGCCACGTCGCTGCAAAACGTCGCGCAGCGATTCTCCTTCCACAAACGGCATCGAAAACCACAGCACGCCGGAACTGTCAATGCGGCCAGCCGTGAGCAACGGCACGAGATGGGGATGCTGCAGCCGCGCGGCGATCGAGATCTCCCGGCGAAAGCGTTCCAGGCTGGCATGGGTTGCCTGCGATCTGGGCAACATCTTGATAACGACGCGTCGTCCGAGCGCCAATTCTTCCGCCACGAACACGTTGGATCGGCCCTCACCAGCGAGTTCCCGCTCGATGGTGAACGCCGTGCCCAACGCCGCCTGCATCTGTGCCCGGTAGTCCATGCCCGAAAGTACGGGCCGCACCGCGAGCTGGCCAGCGCACGGTTGAGTACGGTGTGATATTGCGCACATGGAATTAGGACTCTACTCGTTCGGCGAGACCAATCCCCGTACCGCCAATGACCCGCAGGTTGTGGCGCAGCGTATGCGGGAGCTCGTCGCAGAAATCGAACTTGCCGACCAGGTTGGACTCGACGTCTTTGGCATCGGCGAGCATCATCGACCGGACTTCGTGGTCTCCTCGCCCGCGGTCGTCCTCGCCGCGGCCGCCGCGCGCACCACGCGCATTCGACTTACCAGCGCCGTCACAGTACTCAGCTCGGACGACCCGGTACGCGTGTTTCAAGACTTCGCCACGCTCGATCTCGTATCCAACGGTCGGGCAGAGATCATGGCCGGACGTGGCAGTTTCATCGAGTCGTATCCGCTGTTCGGACAGGATCTCGACGACTACGACGAGTTGTTCGCCGAGAAGCTGCAGTTGCTGTTGGCGTTGCGCGATGCCGACGTGATCAGCTGGAAGGGCACGCACCGCGCCTCGATCGACGCGCGCGGTGTGTACCCACGCCCTCTGCAGCAGCCGTTGCCGGTGTGGATCGCGGTAGGCGGGACGCCGGCGTCGGTGGTGCGCGCGGGAACACTGGGGTTGCCGCTGGCGATTGCGATCATTGGCGGCTCGCCCGATCGGTTCGCCCCGCTGGTACAACTCTATCGCGACGCGGCGCGCCGGGCGAGTCACGATCTGGCCACCATGCCGGTGAGTATCAACTCGCACGGTTTCATTGCCGACACGTCGCAGCGCGCAACCGAGATCGCATTCCCGCCCTATCTGGATGCGATGGGGCGCATTGGCCGGGAGCGTGGGTGGCCGCCGCCAACGCGTCGTCAGTTCGACGCCGAGATTTCACCGCACGGTGCTGTATTCGTTGGCAGTCCGCAGCAGGTAATCGACAAGATTCTCTACGAACATGAATTGTTCGATCACCAACGCATGCTGCTGCAGTTCAGTGTTGGACCCATGCAGCACGCGGACATCATGCGTTCCATCGAGCTGTTCGGCACGGTGGTTGCGCCTGCAGTTCGCAAGGCGCTTGCGGCGGGCCGCGCGGCGACGGGGGCGGGTTACACGCCATGAGAAAATGGTTCCTGATCGGTGTGTTGGGACTGGTGCTGTTCGAGGTCGCCAACGTGTACTTCGTCATGCCCCTGCCGTACAGTCAACGGGTGCGCAGCATCGACGTGGCCTACCAGTTGTATCAGTGGCGGTGGGCGGCACGAGCGACGTTCGGCGCGTTGATGGTGCTCGGACTGTTACCCGCGTGGCAGGCGGCGGGTTGGCGCCGATGGATGGTTCCGTTGGGACTGCTGTTGGCTGGCGGGGTGGCGTATGCGACGAATGTGGTCATGGCGGCCGACCACATGTTTCTCGTACCCGACCGTCTCACGATGGCGGCGGCGAGCGCCAACCGGGTAGAGAAAAACCGACTGGTGGTTGGCGTCGACATCAACGGCGACGCACGCGCCTATCCCGTGCAGTTCATCGGCTACCATCATCAGGTGCATGACACGGTAGGCGGAGAGCCCGTGCTGGTGACCTTTTGCACGGTGTGCCGAACGGGGCGCGTTTTTTCGCCGATGCTCGACGGCACGGTCGAACAGTTTCGGCTGGTCGGCATGGATCATTTCAACGCGATGCTTGAAGACCGGAGCACCGGCAGCTGGTGGCGACAGGCGAATGGCGAGGCGATCACCGGTTCGCGAAAGGGCCGCTCCCTGCGTGAGATACCCAGTCAGCAGGTGACACTGGCGCGGTGGCTCGAATTACATCCGACGTCGCGCATCATGCAAGCCGATTCGGCGCTGCGCGAGCGCTACTCCAAAAACTTCGACTACGAAACCGGACAGAGTCGCCGCCCACTCACCGGAACCGACACTGTGTCGTGGAACGACAAGGCCTGGGTGGTGGGGCTCACGGTAAACGGCCAGAGCAAGGCGTACGACTGGAATCGGCTTCGTCGTGAACGGGCGATCAATGACGTGTTGGGGGGCACACCGGTTGTCGTGCTGATGGCGTCGGATGACGCCAGCTATTTCGCCTACATCCGACCGGATAGCGCCACCCACTTCACGATGCGCGGCGATTCACTGCTCGCGCCGAACGCCGTGTACGGATTGAGCGGTCGTGGCGCCACCGGATCCCTCGTGCCGCTACAGGTGTCGCAGGAGTTCTGGCACAGTTGGCGGACGTTTAGGATGAACACGCAGAAGTACTGATATACGGGAGACGGGAGACGGGAGAATGACAGGGAGTCGTCGGTGAAGTCGTCTCCCGTCTCCCGTCTCCCGTCCGAGGTCCGCTGTCTCCCTTGTCCTGCCGCGGAATAGAGTGTATCCTTCCGATCAGCGATACACGTGGGAGACTGCGTGGACAAGTTCCGACCGAAAAGGGGCCTGCTAAAGCGAGCGGGCTTTTTTTCGTTGGTGTCGCAGCCATCGAGTGATGGCGACCGTCGTGAGGGTGATCACGAGTACGATGGGTCGGTTTCGTTTTGCATCAGGTCCCAGGGCCGTGCTCCGACTTCAGTACACCATTTTTTTTTCAGGAGCATTACGATGCGCATGACCGGCACAGTCAAGTGGTTCAACGACGCCAAGGGCTTCGGCTTCATCACGCCGTCCGACGGCCAGAAGGACTGCTTCGTCCATCACTCGGCCATCCAGGGCAGCGGCTTCAAGACGCTGGTCGACGGCGAGACGGTTGAGTTCGACATGGTTGCTGGCCAGAAGGGTCCGGCCGCTGAGAACGTCTCGCGCATGAGCCGCTGAGGCAGTTCTCATGACGCTCGAGTCACCGCAGGACGCGATTGCTGATCGCGGTGACTTCGCGCCATCTCCGGCGTTCCTGGCCACGCACCGTGGTCAGGCCGCCTTTGCGCGTGAATACGCGCGTCTCGTCGCCGCGATCGTCGCCGATGTAGGCGTCAAAGCCAAGTCGAATCCGGAGCTGGCACCGCTTATTCGCCAGTCGCCCGAACGATGTATTGTGCAGTTGGGTCCAGTTGCGCTTACCATGGTGTGGTTGCGCAAAGGCGCCGAGAATACTGCCAACGGCGAGCTCTTGCTCATTCTCTGGCGCGGCACCATCGCGAAAAGCGGCGGCGAACCTACGGAGTACTCGGCACGACGTCGGGTGGTGGTGGCACCGACGATCCTGTGGGAGGAAACGTTGGTGGCGGCGGCTGCGAGTGAAGCCACATGGTCGTGGCGATCGGGTATTGCGGATATCGACGGCGTCAGTTCGGTGTCGCTGGCCGAGCGATCCGTCCGTCGACTGGCCGCGCTGCACGACGACGAAACGGACCTGCCCGTTGCGTCGATCTCTCTCGGCTGAGGCCACGCATGAAACAGGAAACGCTCGAATTCGAAGGAGTGGTGAACGACGTCCTTCCCAGTGCGATGTTTCGCGTGGGACTCGACAACGGTCACGAACTGCTGGCGACGGTAGCCGGCAAGATGCGCAAGTATCGCATCCGCATTCTCGCCGGTGACAAGGTCACGGTTGAAGTGTCGCCGTACGACTTGGCTCGCGGCCGTATTATCTTCCGCCATAAGTAAACGCGTGGGCGGCAGGTAGTCGCGTTGGCGACTACTGCGGATGTTGAACCGCAGTCGTATCGACTGACGTGATGCGTGTGCGACGCGCCACGCGTACACGCGGGTGACACAGCGCCACCAGACGCGACGCACGGTGCACCGTCGCCTCCATTCTCCCCTGCACGGGAAAGGGCTCCGACGCCTGCAGGAGGGCGTCCACGCGCGCGTGACGTTCGCTCCGCACATTGGTGTAGCGCGCCTCCCCATCCAGGCGCACCGCATCGCCCGATTCATAGTCGAGGACGAGAAGCGCAAACCGCGAACGCCGCCGCAGGTTGCCAGTACTCACGAACATCCCGTCGCCAAGGTACTCCGTCCAGTTCATCGTGCCACTGGCCGCGTCGTATCGAAGGAATCCCGGCTGTCCTCCGCGATGCGACACATCGGCCACGCCGTCCGGCGTCTCCGTCACCAGAAACGCCGTTTCGCCAACGGCAATCGCTCGCACGATCCACGGATCATCGAGCGCACAGGGTTCTTGCGCGGTTGGGCCAAGATGCGCGAACGCGCCGGTGGTGCTGGTGGGCGTCATGTACTTGCGACAGTTCGTAAACGCGACGGCGCAGGCAATATTTACGGCTGCCCCGTGCACCGATGGGTGACCCGCGACTCTCGACCGGCGCGCGGTGGCGGGATTGATGACGATGCCGCCCCACGGATGATCGATCGGCAGCAGGTTTGTCAGTTCGCGAGGCATCGACACCAGGATCTCGCCGGCCGACTCGGCCGCCGACACGAGTGGCGCGGGTCCGGAGAGTACCGCGACATGGAGCATTTCGGGCGACGCAGATGCCAACACGATCAGATCGGCTTCATTAGCGTAGTTGGCCACCGGTCCAACCCATGTTGACAGCTTGTCGGCGCAGGGGATGCAGTTGGCTTCACCCTGCACATCACGCTGTCCATCGTGATAGACGAACGAATGCATGTTTGCCTTCAGATCGTTCGGCACACTGCGCTTTTCCGCATCTGTGCAAGTTGGCTGACCGATAGGGTTGGCATCGAAATGATCGTCGATGTCGTGGTGTTCATCAGATTTCGCGTGTCGTTGACGTGGACGGGGGCGAAGGTGGAACCGAGAAGCACATGGCCGAGTTCATGGGCGACCGTCCAACGTGTGCCGGTTTCAGCGATCGTGCAGGCCGGTCTGCCCTTGGTGTGACCGCCGCAGCCATTCAACTGCTCCTTGAACGACTTGACGAAATACACGAGCACCTCGTTGGCCGGCGCGGCGGTCCCTCTGCCATGCAGTTCGTTAAATTCGCCGACGGACAAATCCCAGAGGCACTCCTGATTCACCTTTTCGAATCGTGCCTGATCACCGGCGCTGAACAGGAGCGACTCGCCGTTCATCATGTCAATGCGAATGCCATACTGCGCATAGGCTGCCTGCGCCGACGCAAGAATGCGGTCAAAGGCGACTTGCGTCATCGCAATCGCCCGGAAGTGCAGGCCGACCCGGTGCTTGAACCCCCCGATGCGCTTGTCGAGAAACCCCATGGTCTCGGGGCCAATAATACCATCCACCTTGCAACCGGTCGACGCCTGGAACTTCCTCACGGCGTCGGCGGTTTCGACGCCGAAGTCTCCGTCGGGGCTGAAACTTTCGCTCTTCGTGGAATTCGGCAGGGGGAAGCCCAGTTCGATCAGCGCCATCTGGACGAGATGAATATGCCGACCCTTGGAACCGTGCTTCAAGAGCAGTTTTCCTGCAGCGACCTTGTTGAGTTCCACTTCGTTCATGAAGCGCGGCGATGTTAGCGGCACATTGGGCTCCGGGAGACGCGGCTGAATCAACCGCTGGAGGCCTGCGGGACCAGTA
The DNA here is from genome assembly GCA_031419135.1 of Gemmatimonadaceae bacterium. Lineage (GTDB taxonomy): Bacteria > Gemmatimonadota > Gemmatimonadetes > Gemmatimonadales > Gemmatimonadaceae > Gemmatimonas. The sequence continues at coordinate 461 of JANOKE010000225.1, read as the reverse complement.
CCTTGAACGTTATGCCTTGCGGGTGCGGGGGCAAGATGCGTGAGGGTGCCGGCTCACCAACCAGGCGCGACGGTTCCGCACGATTGGACATCCGGGCATCGCGGGGCCAGTTTCAACGATGATCTGCTTCTCTAACTGTCGCGTCACGCCACCGATCTGCCGCTTTGTGGCAGCGCTCACGTTCATCCATGTTTCCGTCACGTCGCCTCTGTCGGCACAAACGGTGACGGGGCTGAAAGCGTCGGTAGACTGGCCCACGTATGGCAACGACGCCGGTGGTCTCAAGTACTCGCCACTCAGCGACATCAATCGCGCCAATGTCGCGACCCTCGGCGTGGCGTTCACGTGGCGCAACAACGAAGAGCCGATTCCGGCCAGCGAGGGGCAGAAGTCGGCGCGCGCTGGTCAGTTCCAGGCCACACCACTGGCCATTCGTGACACGTTGTTCTTTTCCACGCCGT
>JANOKE010000224.1:0-1694 GCA_031419135.1 Gemmatimonadaceae bacterium | reverse complement strand
GAGGCCGCCGCTATTCCGGCCATCAAGACATACCTCAAGGCTTTCGTCACCAGCGGCCGCGTACGCAACATCATCGAGAACAAGAAGTTCACCGAGCTGGCGACCAACCCGGTGTTCTCCACCCGTGACTTCAGAGCCGTGCCGGAAAAGTATCGCGTGCTCGTCCCGGAATATGTGAAGGACTACGTGTCCTTGAACCAGTTCACCGCGTAGGCGCAGGTAATACCATGGGTAAATCGGCCAAGACGATCATTGAAGTGCAGGGAACTGAGATCGCCGTGCTGGCGCATCCTCAGGGCGACTACATCTCGCTCACCGACATGTTGAAGGCCAAGGACGGGGACTTCTTCATTTCGGATTGGTTGCGCAACCGAAACACCGTCGAGTTTCTTGGTATTTGGGAGAGCGTTCACAATCCGCAGTTCAATTATGGCGAATTCGCCACAATTAAGGGCCGGGCAGGCCTGAACAGCTACAAGCTGAGCGTCAAGGACTGGGTGGCCAAGACTGGCGCAATCGGTTTGCGCGCGACCGCCGGTCGCTACGGTGGCACCTATGCGCACAAGGACATCGCGTTCGAGTTCGGGATGTGGATCAGTCCCGAATTCAAGATCTACCTGATCAAGGAGTTCCAGCGCCTCAAGGACGGGGAAAACGACCAGCTCAAGCTCGGGTGGAATCTCCAGCGCACCCTGGCCAAGATCAATTACCGTATCCACACCGATGCCATCCGCGAAACGCTCATCCCTACCGCCGTCACCAAGCAGCAAGCGTCGCTGGTCTATGCCAACGAAGCCGATCTGCTCAACGTCGCGCTCTTCGGGCAGACGGCCAAGGAATGGCGCAATGCGCATTCCGACGCTGAGGGCAACATTCGCGACCATGCGCCGATCGAGCAGCTGGTTGTCCTGAGCAACCTCGAAAACCTCAACTCGGTTCTCATCCGTCAGGGACTGGACCAGCCGGAGCGTCTGCAAAGGCTCAACGAAATAGCCATCCGCCAGATGCAGGTGCTCACGTCCGCGCCGGCGATCAAGCAACTCAAGGCATAACGCGTGCTCGACGCCGATCTGGTTACCGATGTGCCGGTGGCGACCGGTGGTCGCGCGCATACGCGTCACTTCGTGGGTGGTCTGCTGGGGCAATGGGCGGTATGGACGCAACGCGCCGAACAACAGCTCGATCAAATCCGCGCGTGGGGCGCGTCGGGTGCGACGGCTGTTCCGCGCGAATGGCTCACTATGGGCGCGGCACTCACCATGGCCAATGCCGCCATCTTCGACTCGGCCAATGGCTATTCCGGATGCCTGCCGGGTATTCTCGAAGTGCTGCGCGTGCAGGGACTGGTAGCGGGGACGTGGACGCTTGATCCGCACGAGCGGTTGTCGGTTGGACAGGCAGAGGCGATCGTTCGGGTCGCCCAGCAATTCCCCGTGCTCGCCGACGATACGTTTGTCGCGGCGCATCTGGAGGAGTGGTTGCGCTGACGACGCAATCCACAATCCACGTTCTTTGATGATGCTGCTGAAGTCGCACCCAGCGAACTTCACACTTGTTCATCTGGCGAGCCGGTCCGCCATGTGGCGTTTCAAACGATACGTGTGGTCGAACGTACGCATTGTCGAACGTACGCATTGTCGAACATACGCATTGTCGAACACCAGCCCCTTCGCGGCCAGCCCCTTCGCGGCCAG
>JANOKE010000223.1:0-5458 GCA_031419135.1 Gemmatimonadaceae bacterium | reverse complement strand
GCGAGATCGAGGTGCGCACCCGCCCATTCCCCGATAACGGTGAGGAACCGGGCGAACCCTTCGAGACTGCGCGTCAGACTCTCCGCTTGGACTTCCTCGCGCAGATAGATGGCCGCGTAACTGCGCAGCGTCTTCTCGCGGTCGCGCAGCGATTCCTCCCCGAGCACGCCTGGGAGCGTGCCATGCATCAGCGCCGTACTCGTCGGGACGTCGTAGTCCATCTCGGCGCTGGTCAATGGTCCCATGCGATACGCGTGCAGCCGACCTGGCAAGAGGTTTGCTTCGCCGCGACGGAGTTTACGTGCACTCGAGCCCGTGAGGAGGAAGCGCAGGCCGTGCTGCGGTCGGTCGAGCAGCGACTGAATCGTGTTGAGCAGACTCGGGCTGCGCTGGATCTCGTCGATGAAGATGGTGCGCAAGGCGCCTGCCTTCTTGGGCGCAGGCAGTGCGTCGATGCGCGATTCGAGTTCAAGCGGATTGCGCGCGAACTCGAGATAGGTGGCCTCGTGCGCGAGGTTGATTTCAAGCGTGGGGTGCAAGGCGCGCATGAGCGTGGACTTCCCGACCTGTCGTGGCCCGAGCAGCAGCACGCTCTTGCGGGACGTGGCGAGCAGGGTTTCGAGGCGTCGAGAATACATGCGGTAGAATTACGCGGATATCTTACCGCATGCAAGCACCCGGCGTCGGGCCACGGTCGTGGAACGTCCGCTCACCGCGGCCGCCCGCCGTTGGGCGACGTGAACAGCGCCACATCCAGGCCGAGCGAGCGTACGAGGGCGGCGAAGCGCGGGCTGGCGCGCAGCGGATCGTAGATCCGACTTCCCAAGGGAGTGCTCACGCCGAGGTTGCCCCGCCGCGCACTTTCCTCGAGCGCCGTCAACGCCTGCGCCGTGTCGCCCAATGCAAGCCACGCGGAAGACCAGACGGATCCTCCATCGTCGCGGCCGACAAAGCGGGCGCGCTGTTGGCTGAGCAGCGGCGCGCCCAGGGTCGCCGGTCTTGGCGATGACGTAGATCGCGCGGGTGATGTTGCCAGGGTACGGCGACAGCCGAAGCAGCACCTCGGCACGCCGGCGCGCCTCGGCGACTTGCCCGCCTTCCCAGAGCACGGTCACCACCAAGCCCGCGCTCAACAGCGTCGAATCCATCTCCCAGAAGCGATTGGCGAACCGGATCGCCTCGGGGTAGCGACCAGCGAGGGCGAGATGCTGCATGGCCTGGTTCACGTGTCCCACACTCCCGGGATCGAGGGCCACCGCCACCAACGCAGCCTCGGCGGCCTCGTCCACGCGGCCGACTACTGCCAAGAACTTTGACCGGGCTGCCTGAGCGATCGCGTTGCGGGGGTCGAGGCGCACGGCCCGCAGGGTGGCCTCGTCTGCCGCGCGCCACTGGTGCCCGAGGGTCCGGGCGTATCCCAACGCCGCCCAGGCGTCGGCAGAGAGCGAATCCAGCGCCAATGCGCGTTCGCTCGCCGTCACGGCCGGTGGGACCGCCTCTACCGTCGGCACCATGACGTAAAATGCCAGCTGTGCCCACGTGAGTCCGAGCGCCGCGTAAGCTCGCGCGAACTGTGAGTCCCGGGCGATCGCCTGCTGGAAATAGTCGCGGGCCCGCAGGAGGCTTGGACCGCGCCGCCCAAAGAGGTACATGCCCCTCTGGTACAGATCGTACGCTTCCAGATCATTGGTGCCGCGGGCCACCGTGGGCGCAGGCGCGGCGCCGTCCGCCAGCGTGACCTGCAACGCCCGCACGATCGCCTGCGCAATGTCGTCCTGCACTGCGAACACGTCCTTGGCATTGCGCTCAAAGCTGTCGTTCCAGAGCACCAACCCCGTACGCGCGTTGGTGAGCTGCGTGGAGACGCGCACGTTCCCGCCCAAGCGGCGTACGGTGCCTTCGAGGACGCCGCTCACATTCAGCGCGGCGCCGATCTCCTGGGCCGACTTCTGCTTGCCGCGGAACGCCGCCGCCGAGCTACGGCCGGCGAGTTGCAGGCCGGGCACTTTGCCGAGCGCGTTCGACAATTCATCGGCCATGCCCTCAGCGAAGTACGCGTTCGCGGTATCACCGCCCACGCTTTCGAAAGGGAGCACGACGAGTGAGCGCACCGGCGACGCGGTGTCGCCCGGGACAGCGTCCGTTCGCGACGCGCTCGATGCGGTGCCGCGTGGACGGAGCAAAGCCCAGCCCGCGACGGCCAGCATGACAACGGCGACACTTGCCACCACCCACGATGTGCGTCTCCGACTCGGTACTGCTGCCTGCTCGATCTTCCCTGACGTCGCACTCGCCAAGCGAGTCAGCAACGCATCGGCACCGAGCGGGCGTTGCGCAGGATCTTTTTCGAGACACTGAATCACGAGCGCGACAACGTCCCGCGGCACGCCGAGTCGCACGGCATCGAGCGGCGGCGGCGCTTCGCTGATGTGCGCCGCCACCATCGCCTGCGGCGTGCTTCGCGCGGCAAACGGATGCGCCCCGGCCAGCAACTCGTACGCGACCACTCCCCACGCATACAGATCGGCGCGCGCATCGGTGTTCACATCGCCCAGCGCTTGCTCCGGCGCCATGTAGGCCGGAGTGCCAATGGACGTGCCCAGCGACGTAAGCGTGTTCCCCTCGGCGTTAGTGCTGGACGCCGAGAGCGCCTTGGCAATGCCGAAGTCGGTGACCACCGCCGTGCCGCGCGACAACAGCACGTTCTCCGGCTTGATGTCGCGGTGCACGATGCCGCGTTCGTGCGCGTAGGCCAGCGCTTGCGCGATGTTGCGCAGAATGCCGAGCGCCTCGGGCACCGGCACGGCGCCCGTCACGAGTCGTGCGCGCAGCGAGTCGCCACGTACGAAGGGCATGGTGTAGTAGGGCAGCCCCTCACTCGTGGTGCCGGCCGCCAGCACTGGAACGATGTGCGGATCCTGCAGCGCCGCGGCAAGCTTGATCTCGCGCGTGAAACGCTCGGCGCTCAGTGAAGCGGCGCGTTCGGGAGAGAGCACCTTCAGCACCACGTCGCGCCCGAGCGCGTTCTCGTGTGCCACGAACACGCGCGACATGCCACCGCCACCGAGTTCGCGCTCGAGGGTGTAGCCGTCACCCAACGTCGATTGGAGTTGCGCGCGCAGGTCAGTCACGGTTCGATCCGCGTCAGGTGTGGGATGACATCGAAGTCGCGATCGTAACTGCAGATCGCCTCGAGTTTCTCGTGCATCACCACCGCCGCGTGGAGCGCATCGCGCGCCATCAGCGCGGGATGGTGGTCTAGTAGCTCGCGCGCGCGATCGAGCATCTCGGCTGAGATGGGCACGACGCTCGGGAACAGTTGGCGTGCGAGATCGTAGACGTTCCGCCCGTCCGTCCACCGTTTGATCGCGCGATACCGGTGCAGAATTTCCTGCAGCGTTTCCGCGTTGATCGTCGCTGCGACGTCGCCGCGCGCGACGCGCTCCAGCAGTCGGGCGCTGGGCGCCTTATGCGGATGCGCCGCGCCGGCCGCGTACATCAGGATGTTGGCGTCGATCAAAATCATGGGCGGATCAGGCGGCCATCATGACGCACACATGCTGCACCTAGCCGCACCTAGCCGCAATACGGTTCAGTTAGTGGCTCGTTGTCGATTCCACGCGGGAATGACGCGCCGCCGCTGCACGATGTGGACGCGGTAGCTGCGCCGACGTTGGCGCGGGGAGCACCGAGGGCGGAGGGGGTAGTTACTCATCTTGCGCTTCACGCCGCGAGGGGTGCTGCGGCCCCGACTGGAGCTCACGTGCTCCTCGCGCAGTTCGTCGAGCACGATCAGGCGCGCGTGGTGCTGGCGCGGCTGGTCCTGAGGGGGGAATGGCCGCCAGATGCGGCAGCGTGCGGCGGGTGACGCGGAGCGCGTGGGTGAAGGACATCGTGTCGGGATCGCGCGCCCGCGGGAGCGCCCCGAGCGCGGCCTCGTGCATCAGGGCCCGGAGAGCGAAGTGGGCGAGCAGCAAGCCCCACGCTTCTTGCCGGACGAGTTCGGGCGTCTTGCTCCGCAGCACCCGTTGCGCGCCCCGGAGATGCGTTTTGAACTCGTCGAAGGCCGTCTCCATCTCCCACCGCTCGCGATACAGGGTGGCGAGCTCCGCCGCCGGCGCGGCAGTCGGCTCCAGTATCGTGGTGACGAGCCGATAGGTCGCCTCGGCGGTCGGCACGTCGGGCAGCGTGTATTCAATGACGCGCACCGGGATGGCCGTCCGGTCCGTGCTGCGGCAGAACGCGTTCCACCGCAACTCACTGCGATACGACCCGTCCGCGAACCGCTCCAGGAGCGGCAGCGTGAACGTCGCGCTCGCGCGCCAAAGGAGCGCCGCCCCCGTTGCGGCCGCCCGGCGCCAGAGGTCGAAGCCGAGCAGCCCCCGATCGGCGAGGCACAGCATCCTTTCCGTCAATTGCGGCACCACGGCGGCCGCCAACGTGACCTCGCCCGTGTCGTAGGGCCCGAGCTGGGCCGCGCAAATCGCGTGCGTGCCGTTCTCGAGCAAGCCCACGATCCGCAGTTGGGGAAAGGCGCCGGTCGCATTGGCACCGCGCGTACTCGCCGGTCGCCCGAAGGCCCGCGCGTTCGCCGGCGTGTCCCCGACATCGAGCGTCGTCCCGTCGAGGCTCATCACGCGCCAGCCGCGATACCACGCGCCTGGCGTACCGGCCCCCGCCACCGGTGCCACCACGGCGCGATACAATGCCTCCAGCGGGGCCGCACCGAGTCGCGTGCGCGCTTGGGAGATCCCCGATTTGCTGGGCATCGTGGTCGCTGTCGGATCGCCCAGCCACCGGGCGCCTTCGGTCAGGCAGCGCAGCACCTCGCGCGTGGACACCTCCGCGTAAAGAGCGAGCGCGATGACATAGTACACCATGACATGCGCCGGCAGGTCGCGCTCGCGTTCACTCACGCGCTCCGTCTCGAACAACACCTGCTCGACCACCTCCAAGGGGAACTGCGTGGTCAGCACGCCGAGACTGACGTGATCCGTCAGGCGCACTCCAGCAGGCAGTCCAGCGGGGGTCCGGGCCATACACTCCTCACGGGTGGCGACGGACAACAATATAACCCAACAGTACTAACTGAACCGTATTGAGTCTAAGGCTAGTCTGAAGTTCCACGCATGGTTCAACACGTTTGTCCTTGTGTGACAAGCACTTGGCAGCGCAGCGACGTTCGCGTTTCTGTCTACACGTGGATCTGTTGAAGCAAGGTGAATGCGCGCTGTTGTTGGGCGTTCGGTGTGGTGAGCACGTCAAACGTCGGCGCGTCGGGCCCGGCGTGCGGCGTGCGGCAGGTGTTGCGCAAGTTGGGCCAGTAAGGTCGCGAAACTGTGCGTCGGCGTGCCGTCGTCCAGCGTATGGTGACGCGCCCCGGCCTGCGCCGCGTTCGACCGGACGGCGGGGGCGACGGGATCGCGGGTCGCCTTGGCCGCCTGATCGGGATTGGCAG
>JANOKE010000222.1:0-6485 GCA_031419135.1 Gemmatimonadaceae bacterium | reverse complement strand
CTTCGCAGAGCGCCTGCGCTCGTTCAGCAGCTTGCGCGCGCTGGCCGTAAGCCGCTTGGAATTGCCAGCCACCCACAGCACGACCTGCGTGTCGAGCAGCAGCTTCACTCGCCCACACCGAACAACGCGGCAATCTCCGCTTCGCCCATGCGATCGAAGTCCCTGGGCACGACGATCTCGCCGTCCAGAAAGCCCAGGCGCTGTGGCGCATCCGGCGCATCCAACCCGGCGACTTTCACCAACGGCTTGCCGGCCTTGGCGATCACAAACGCTTCACCCTTGACCGCCTGATCGACCAGCTTGGACAGCTGCGTCTTGGTTGACGGTGAGTCGTCACATCGCGGCACTTCGCCTGAAGAAAACCCGGAACGTCCGTCATGACCTCAAGCCGGGCCGCGGGCCAGCACTTCGTCAAGGAGTCGCACGGTTGTTCGAATCATGTGTGATCAGTATCTATGCGTGACCTGTTGATGTCAGGGGAATACCGGGCAATGGTCCGCGCGCCACCGCTCGCGCCATCCGATGGACCCCTTCCGCGAGTGACGGCGTGTCGTAGTGCGCGAAACTCAACCGCACGAAATTCGCGAACCCATCGTGGCCAACAAATCGCGAGCCTGAATGAAAGGTCACACCCTCTGCGGCCGCGATCGGCTGCAGGCGCGACGCGACAAGCTCACGCGGCAACTGCATCCACACGAAATAGCCTCCGCGCGGTTCGGCGAACAGCGCTTCGGGGAACGCGTCGCGCAGTGCGCGACACAGCGTCGCCGACCGTTCGGCGTAGACACGGCGAAGGCTGTCCAGGCCTGCGTCGGCGAGCCCCAGTTCGATCATGCTTCGCATCACGCCCGACACAAACGGATTGAGTCCGCCGCCACTTTGCACCAGACCGGAGTCCATCAGCCTTTCCAGCAGTGGCGTCGCGCCATGGATCCATCCGAGTCGCAATCCGGGTGCGCAGATCTTGGAGAACGAGCCAAGCGACAGCACGCGCGCTGACTGCACGTGCGCAGCAAGCGGAGGCGGCGGAGCCGTGCCGAAGTCGAGGAGTTGATAGACCTCATCGGCAACGATCAGCAGATCCTGGTCGCGACTGACCGAGAGCAGTTGGGCCCGTCGATCGGCCGACATCGTGGTGCCCGACGGATTCTGGAAGGATGGAATCGTGTAGAGCAGCGCAGGACGATGTTTGCTGAGCGCCTCTCGCAGCACGTCCACGCGAATCCCGTTTTCATCGATCGGGATGCCTACTACGTTCAATCCATGATCGCGAAACACGTGGAGCGCCAGAAAATACGTGGGCTCCTCCACGAAGATCGTGTCGCCGGGTCGAGTGAATCGCGTGCACACGAGATCGAGTGCTTGCGACGCGCTCGCTGATACCATGAGTTGACGCGCATCTATGAGCGTCCCATACCGCCTACTCAAAAAGTGCGCGAGCGACTCGCGAAATTCGACGTCGCCTTGATCTGCTCCGTACTGCAGCACTGCGGCGTCGCCCCGGCTCATGCAATGGTTGGACGCGATTCGTAGCGCGTCCAACGGCAGCAGCGACAGTGACGGCTGCCCCTTTCCGAAGTCGATGATTTCGTCGTCAGCCAACCCATCGATGGTTTCGGTCATGCTAACGCGCTGAGCAGGAGTATCATCTGGCGTAATTTGGCGTAATATGCCGCCAACGTGGGCGCGAAGCGGTAGCAATTTGAGACGCTCAGGACATTGTGTTTCTGGCGGTCTCCCGACGGTGACCGTACCTTCCCGACTGCTGGGTGCGCCTCCCTCACTTCCGTGTGACCTTGACCGACTTTGTTCAGCGACTCACCGCCGCGCTGACGGACCGCTACACAATCATCCGCGAGATCGGGGCCGGCGGCATGGCCACCGTCTATCTCGCGGAAGACGTCAAGCACCACCGACAGGTAGCGCTCAAGGTCCTCAAGCCCGATCTCGCGGCCTCGATCGGCGCCGAGCGGTTTCTGCACGAAATCGAGATCGCGGCCCGCCTGCACCACCCGCACGTGCTGTCGCTGTACGACTCGGGACAGGCCGACGGGTTCCTCTTCTTCGTGATGCCCTTCGTGGAGGGGCAGTCGTTGCGCGAGCGCGTGGGGCGAGAGGGCGCGCTGCCGGTGGCCGATGTCGTGCGCATTCTGCGCGATGTCGTGGACGCACTCGGCTACGCGCACGAGCATGGCGTGGTGCATCGCGATATCAAGCCGGACAACATCATGCTGGCCGGCCGGCACGCGTTGGTGGCCGATTTTGGTGTGGCCAAGGCGGTGAGTGTTGCCTCGGGCGCGCTCAAGCTCACCAGCGCCGGTGTGGCACTGGGCACGCCTACGTACATGGCGCCCGAGCAGGCCACCGCCGATCCGCACACCGATCATCGCGCGGATATTTACGCGGTGGGTGTGGTCGCATACGAACTGCTCACGGGACAACCGCCGTTCACGGGCGCCAATGCGCAGGCGGTGTTGTCGGCGCACCTCACGCAGGCGCCCAAACCCGTCACGGTGCATCGTCCGGCGGTGGCGGCGGCGCTCGATGCGTTGGTGATGAAGTGCCTTGAGAAGCAGCCGGCAGATCGTTGGCAGAGCGCCGCCGAGTTGTTGCCGGTACTGGAAGCGTTAGCAACGCCAAGCGGTGGCACGATGCCGATGGCGCCGCAACGGGCCAGCTCGCGCAAATGGCCGTTGGCCGCAGCGGGACTTGTCGTAGTGGCCGGTGCCGCGTTCGCGGCGTGGAAGTTCATGCCGCGGGGCGCGTCGCCCAACGACACGCGCATTGCGGTGGCGCGCTTCGAGAATCGCACCGGCACCGACTCGTTGCAGCCCTTTGGCACCATCGTGGCCGACATGCTGGCCAATGGTCTCTCGAGTACGGGGCTGGTGAGCGTCGTTCCCACGGCCAGCGTGCTGGCGGTCACCGCCGCCTTGAGTTCACCAGGAGCGTCGGTTGATCCGAAGATTTTGGCGAAGGAGACTGACGCCGGCCTGATCGTGTCGGGGCAGTACTTCCGGCGCGGTGATTCGCTGGCGATCCAGGCCCAGATCATTGACGTGGCGAAGAGCACGGTGCTATCGCCCATTGCGCTGGTCGTGGTGGCAGCGAGTCAGCAGACGGCAGGCGTGGACAGCGTTCTGCAGCGGGTGATGGTGGCGTTGTCCGCGCGCGTCAATCCACTTCTCTCGACAAGCGCCGCGACATCCAGGTTGCCGATGTCGATGGACGCGTATCGTGAGCTCGCTGCCGGAATGGAGTTGTATTTCGACACAAAGTACACCCCGGCGCTGCAGCATTTCTATCGGGCCGTTGCGCTGGACTCCACGTCGTCTGCAGCGCTCTTCTGGGTGGCAGTCACCGAGTGGAACGCCAACACGAACCTCCCCAGGAGCGATTCGCTGTTGCGACGATTGGAGCCAATGAAGGGGCGGCTCCTGCCCTTGGACCTGGCGAACTATGACTTCCTTCGGGCTTGGCTCGATGGCGACCTCGAGGGCTCGCTGCGCGCGTCGCGCCGGATAGGCGAACTCGGGATGATCGGCGCGTACGCACAGGACGCCTATCGGCTCAACCGGCTGGACGAGGCGTACGAATCCGTGACGGCCGCTCTGGCGAAGGCGTACCTCCGCAAGGCGCCGAGAGTCTGGGAGTTTGCCACACGCACCCTGCACTATCGTGGCGATCACGAACGCGAACTCCGCGAGGCGCGCAATGGCATCGCGGCCATCGGGCCCGATCGTCCGGTGTTGATCGGCTACGAAACGCAGGCACTGGCGGCGCTTGGAAACACGAAGGAGCTGCGACCGCGGCTCGAAGCACTCAAGGCACTCAGTCCCGCGCACGCAGGGTTCCTCACGGCCGCGCGCGAACTGCGCTACCACGGCCATGCTGATGCGTCGAAGGAGTTCGGTCAGCTGGCGGTGACGTGGTATCGTCAGGCCCTGGCTGTGCTCGACACCTCGCCAACGCGGCGACAGTTGGCGATGGCACTATTCGATGTCGGCGCGTGGGATGAAGCACGCACAATGTTTGTGGCGCTCGCCGCCGCGGATACGGTGGCCGGCAGCTATTTGGCCCTCGGCTATCTCGGGATCGATGCCGCGCGCCGGGGCGACACCGCCGGCGCGGAAGCGATCATGGCGACGTTGCACCGCGTGGATCGCCCGTACGTGTTCGGCAGCAATCTCGCCTATGAAGCGCGCATCGCCGCTCAGCTCGGACAGTGCGAGCGCGCGGTGGGCCTGCTGCAGGAAGGGACACGCAAGGGCCTGTCGCAACAGCGGGAGGCGGCGGAATTCGCGGGCCTCGATTGCGCTGCGTTCAAACAGTACATGGCGCCCAAGAAGTGACTCCCGCCGCCATGGATCCCCTCCGCGACCAACTCCAGCAAACGCTCGGCCACACCTACCGCCTCGACCGCGAACTCGGCGGCGGCGGCATGTCTCGCGTGTTTCTCTCCACCGAAACCGCGCTTGACCGGCGCGTGGTGCTCAAGGTGCTGCCGCCCGAGTTGGCCAGCGGTGTCTCGATAGAACGCTTCAAACGCGAAATCTCGTTGGCGGCCAAGCTGCAGCACGCGCACATCGTGCCGTTGCTCTCCACCGGTGATGCGAACGGGCTGCCCTGGTTCGCCATGCCGTTTGTCGACGGGCCGTCGCTGCGCACGCGACTTGGTGCAGGAGAACTGCCCATCGCCGATGTCGTGCACACGTTGCGCGACGTGGCCAGTGCGCTGGCGTATGCGCATGGCAAAGGCGTGGTGCACCGCGACATCAAACCGGAGAATATTCTGCAGGCCGAGGGTGGCGCCGCGGTCACGGACTTTGGTGTGGCCAAGGCGTTGGTTGACGCGGGCGCGGAGCACGGGGCCACGCTGACGAGCGTAGGCGTGGCACTCGGCACGCCAGCCTACATGGCGCCGGAGCAGATTGCCGGCGACGCGCGCACCGATCATCGCGCAGATATCTACGCGCTTGGTGTGGTCGCGTACGAAATGTTGTGCGGACATAATCCGTTTGCCGGACGGTCGCCGCAAGCCACGATGGCCGCGCACATGACGGAGGAGGCGACGCCAGTTGAGCGGCTGCGCCCCGCCACGCCACCAGCGCTCGCGCAGTTGGTGCAGCGGTGCATGGCCAAGTCAGCGGCCGATCGTCCGCAGGGCGCGCGGGAAATCGTGAACGCGCTGGATGCGTTGTCGACGCCGGGCAGCACGATGCCGATGGGTGCGGCGAGCCGCGTGGCGTATCCTGCGGCCAAGACACCAAGCACGCGACGCACGACGCGCGTGGCGGTGATTGCACTCGGTGTTGCAGTTGTCGCCGTTGGCGCGTGGTATGCCACGCAGCGCAGGCGGGATCAAAACCCGGACATGGTCACTCGCCGCGTGGCGGTCGTGCCATTTGAGAACTTGACGGGCGACAAGACGCTGGACGTGGTGGGCCGAGTGGCGTCGGAAGAGCTGTCGCGCAGCATCGCACAAACTGACTCGGCCGACGTGGTGGATGGCAACGCCGTGCTGATGGCGCTTGGCGAAACGGCACAGAGTAGCGAGGGCATGGTGGCGCGCGTGGCCAAAGCCACCGGCGCCGGTATCGTCGTGCGCGGCAGCTACGCAAAGGCAGGCGATTCGCTGCGCATGCAGGTAAGCGTGATCGACGCAAAAACGGGCAAGGTGCTGCGCGCGCTCGATCCGACGACGGGGCCAGTGGCCGATCCCATGGTGGCGATTGCGGCGCTGCGCGAGCGCCTGCTGGGGTCTATCGTGAGCGGCGACTTGGCGCGCAAGGTCGCCGTCGGTTCAACGCCGCCCAAGTACGGTGCCTATCTAGAGTATCTTGCGGGCGTAGAGATGTTCGTGAAAGATCAACTGGCGTCTCGTGCGTACTTTGAGCGGGCGATTGCAATGGATTCCACGTATGTCGCTCCGAACATCTTTCTGGCGACTTCCTATACGAATGTGGGCCGCTACGACGACGCCCAAGCCGTGGCCGATCGACTCCGTGCGCAGCGGGAACGTCTCTCCTCGGTGGACCGGCTGGCGCTTGACTATTTCGACGATCTGCTTCGCGGTTTCTCGACAGAACTGCTGAAGAAGATCCACGAGCTTTACCGCCGGACAGGTGAGCCTGGCTGGGAAACATTGGCGGGCAATTTTGCTGCCTCGATCCTGCGGCCTACCGAGGCGCTCGACGCGCTCCGATTGAGCGATTCGGCCATGTTGAAGCTCGGCTGGAGCGGCCAGATTCGCGACGAAGCCATCGCGCATCATCTGCTGGCCGACTATCGCAAGGAGCTCGAGTCACTGGACCGCGGGATCGCGCGGCTCCCCCAGTTCACGGCCCAATACACCAACACCAAGTTCCGCGCCTACGCGGGGCTGCGCGATCTCGGCGCCGCGCGGGCGCTTGCGGATACGCTGCTCACACTGCGGTCGGATCGCGGGACCGTTGGCGGAATGAACAATGTCGCCGGTGCGGCGT
>JANOKE010000221.1:0-1156 GCA_031419135.1 Gemmatimonadaceae bacterium | reverse complement strand
TATCGCGGGCGCGGACGACGCCCGCCAGCAGTTTCGCGACCTGCTGCAACAACTGGTCCCCAACCGAATGGCCACAGGAGTCATTCACCAGTTTGAACTGATCGAGATCAATAAACAGCATGGCGTGAGCCGTGTGCTGCTCGTGTGCTGCACGTAAGGTGCGCTGCAACCGCGTTTCGAACTCTGCCCGATTGACGAGGCCAGTGAGGGCGTCGTGGGTCGCTCGGTGCCGCATTTCGCCGGACAGGCGACGCTGCTCAGTGACGTCGCGAAAGACCAGTACGACACCCAGCACGTCCCCACTGGCATTCCGAATGGGGGCCGCGGAGTCTTCGATGCCGTACTCGGCACCATCCCGCGACACGAGAATGATATGGTGTGCCAGTGACTGCGTAGCATTCTCCCGGAGGCATGCGGCGACCGGGTTCTCGGCCGCCTCACGAGTCGCAGCGTGCCTGATCTGGAAGACGTCAGTCACGGGGCGACCGGTGGCATCCTCGCCGTACCAGCCAGTCATGCGCTCGGCGACCGGATTCAGCCAGGTGACCTTCCCCGCGTCGTTGGTGGTGATGACCGCATCGCCAATCGATTGGAGCGTGACGCGGAGCAGCTCGTGCTGCTCGGACAACGCGTGGGCGAGTTGGCGAATGGACGACACGTCCCAATTCACGCCAACCATCCGGATCGCTGCTCCGGTGCTGTCACGAGTGATGCGAGCCGCAGCCCGCAAGTGGTGGATGCTGCCATCGTTCCATATGATGCGAAACTCTCCCCGGAAGTCTTCACCGGTTTGTACCGCATCGAAGAGCGCGCGTTCGGTTTCCGCGCGATCGTCAGGGTGGAGGTGACATTGCCACAAGCCGTACGCATTCGTATCGGTGTTTAGCGTGAGGCCATACAAGCGATACATCCGCGCGTCCCACATCAGTGTGCCGGAGCGGACGTCAAAGTCCCATACACCTATTCCACCGCTTTCCGTGGCAAGGGCCATGCGGTCTCGCGCCGTTTCGAGGGCCACCCGTTGCTCGATGCGCTGTGTGATGTTCTGAAATGCGCCGAGCAGTCGGGTGGGTTTCCCGTCGACACACTCGGCGCACCCCACGGCGCGCACCCAGATCCGATTCCCTGACGCCTGAAGGAACGGCAGCTCGAGATC
>JANOKE010000220.1:0-2676 GCA_031419135.1 Gemmatimonadaceae bacterium | reverse complement strand
GACAGGGGAGCGGTCATGGCGAGGATCGCCAGCGCACCGGCGAGAGCAACACGAGTCACGTTCGAAGTCCTGGAACGGTGGCGGAGGGGACGGGAGGGGGCCTGTGCAGAAAGGTACGGCGGAAGCGGGCCAAGCGTTCAGGGTATAGTATGGCGTTCACACCGTGGTCTGTACCTGTCCCGTTTCGGCCCAATTCATGCCTGAGTCCACCATGTCGGCCCATGGCACATTTGTCGTTGCACTCACCCCGCAGTCCACCGACGGCACCGCTGAAGAAACGGCGCTGGGTCGGCTGGCAATTGCGAAGACGTTTTCCGGTGATATCCTCGGCACAAGCACTGGCGAAATGCTGAGCGCGATGACCGGAACGACGGGATCGGCGGTGTATGTGGCCATCGAACGGGTACGGGGTTCGATTGGCGGGCGCGAGGGCACGTTCGTGCTGCATCACCGCGGCATCATGGATCGCGGCGCGCAGCAATTGACGATCTCGGTGGTGCCGGATTCGGGATCGGGTGCGCTGGCGGGGCTGACTGGTGAGATGTCGCTGGTGATCGCCAACGGCGTGCATTCGTACGAGTTGAACTACCGCCTCCCACACGCCTGAACCGGGCGTACATTGGAATTGATTCCTCAAGGAGCTTTCAGGGTGCCCGACAACAGTCAAAAATCGCAGACCAGCTACGACGTGATCGTGGTGGGTTCTGGCGCAGGTGGCGGGATGGCCGCGTATCAGTTAGGGGTGGCCGGTCTCAAGGTGCTCGTTCTCGAAGCGGGTCGATCGTACGATCCGGTGCGCGAGACGCCAATGTTTCAGCTGCCGAGGGACGCTCCGTTGCGCGGATCGGGAACCCGCGAGAAACCATTCGGGTTCTATGACGCCACGGTTGACGGCGGCTGGGACGTGCCGGGCGAACCGTATACGAATGCGCCGGGCACTGATTTTCGCTGGTGGCGCGCACGCATGTTAGGTGGCCGCACCAATCACTGGGGCCGCATCTCGCTGCGCATGGGCGAATACGATTTCAAGCCCAGGTCGCGCGATGGCCTTGGCGCCGACTGGCCGCTCACGTACAAGGAACTCGCGCCGTACTACGACAAAACCGAGATGTTGGTGGGTGTGTACGGCGGCGACGACGATCTGGAGAACACGCCGCGCTCGTCACCGGGCGTGTTGATGCCAGCACCGGCACCTCGTGCGGTGGAGTTATTGGCAAAGAAGCACGCCACGCCAATGGGAATTCCGGTGATCCCGGCACATCTGGCCATCATGACCAAACGGCAGGACGCGAATACACTGCCGCAGAAAATTCATCCCAACAACAAGTTGGCGCAGCGGGTGCTGCGCGAGTCGATGCTTAGCCGGCAGGCCTGTTTCTGGGCAACGCCATGCGGCAACGGCTGCTCCATCAAGGCGAACTTTCAGTCAACCACGGTGTTGCTGCCGCCCGCACTGGCGACGGGCAACGTGGACATCGTACCCGACGCCATGGTGCGCGATGTCACCGTGGATGCGAAAGGACGCGCGACGGGTGTGCACTATATCGACAAACGCACGCGCAGTGACAAACATGTGACGGCGCGCATTGTGGTGCTGGCGGCGAGTGCATGCGAAACGGCACGTATTCTGCTCAACAGCAAGAGCACGGCGTTTCCGAACGGTTTGTCCAACAGCAGTGGCCTGGTTGGCAAGTATCTCATGGATACCGTGGGTGCGGGCATTGGCGGACAAATTCCGGCACTGGAGAACTTGCCGGCGCACAACACCGACGGCGCATCGGGCATGCACATGTACATCCCGTGGTGGCTGTACAAGGAACAGCTGGGCGGGAAACTGGGCT
This sequence comes from Gemmatimonadaceae bacterium, assembly GCA_031419135.1. Taxonomy (GTDB): domain Bacteria; phylum Gemmatimonadota; class Gemmatimonadetes; order Gemmatimonadales; family Gemmatimonadaceae; genus Gemmatimonas. The sequence goes on along the minus strand of JANOKE010000220.1, from coordinate 835 downwards.
TTGCGCGTGGCTACCACGTGGAGTTTGGCGGCGGACGAGGCATGCCGGGGCCCGGCATTTTCAACGGATTGGAGTCGTTCACCGGTGGCGCCTACGGCAAAAAGTTCAAGGAAGAGGCCCGACGCTACTACGGTACCTTCATGTACTTCGACGGCCGTGGCGAGATGATCCCCAACGAAGACAGCTACTGCGACATTGATCCCGATGTGGTGGATCAGTGGGGCATTCCGGTGCTGCGTTTTCACTGGAAGTGGTCGGATCATGAGTTGAAGCAGGCCGTGCACATGCAAACCACATTCGCCCAGATCATCGAAGCGATGGGTGGCAAGGTGCAGGGCACGGTGCAGACCGACGGCAATCGCGCCATTGCGAGGGGCGGACAGATTATTCACGAAGTGGGGACGTGCCGCATGGGTGACGATCCAAAAACATCGGTGCTCAATCCGTACTGCCAGTCGTGGGACGTGAAGAATCTGTTCGTCACCGATGGCGCGCCGTTTGTGTCCAACGCCGACAAAAATCCCACGCTGTCGATTCTCGCCATGGCCTGGCGGACGACGGACTATGTGCTGGAACAGATTTCGAAACGGGAGGTGTGATGGAGAAGACGGGAGACGGGAGACGGGAGACGGAAGACGTCGCTGCTGAGACGGGAGACAGGAGACGGGAGACGGGAGACGTCCGGGCGGCGGGTGTTGCCTCGACGGACGGGGTGAATCGACGCGCGGCGCTGAAGGTGATGGCGGTTGCGGCGAGTTTGCCGATTCTTGATGGGGTGGTGACGGACGCGCATGCGCAGGCGGCGCCGCCGCCGGTGGCAGCGACCGGCGCCGCT
>JANOKE010000219.1:0-5463 GCA_031419135.1 Gemmatimonadaceae bacterium | reverse complement strand
CGCACGGCGGCCGAATCGCGCGCGAGGCCCGTGGTCGTTGTGATGTCAGTGAATCGACCGGCATCGTTGCGGAACAGCTTGATCACCGAACCGGCGCCCGGCGCAAATCCAACCAGCAAATCGGGGTCGCCATCCTGGTCGTAGTCGCTCCACGCGGCGGCGCGCGTGGCGCGGGCGTCGGCAACGCCGGTTGCGGGAGCAACGTCGGTGAACACACTGCGCTCATTGCGGTACAGCCGATTCGGCGTGCCATTGAATCCAACGAACAGGTCCGCATCGCCATCGCCGTCAAAGTCGGCAAACGCGTTGGCCAGTGTCGCGCCGTCGCCAAACACGCTGGGCTGCAGTTTTTCGAACCGTGGCGACAATCCCTTCACCACGGCACCTCCCTTCATGACGAACGCCACGCGCTGCAACGCGTCGATGTCAGCAAGCGGATCGCCTTCAATCGCCACGAGGTCGGCGTCGTAGCCCACTGCGATGCTGCCGATATGATTCGGCATACCCAGCGACTCCGCCGCGCGGGACGTGATGGAGACGATCGCATCCATGGGCGATTGGCCAGCCACCTTCACACGGTATATGACCTCCCGCGCGTTCTGCCCGTGCGCACCGGCCGTGGCGTCGGTGCCGGCGAGCAGTTTGAGGTCAGGCACCTTCAGGGCGCGCTGAAACATGGCGAGCTTGAGCGGAATGCCGTCTTGCATGAAGGCAAAGCCGGCTTCGTCGTAGTTGCCGATTCCCAGATATCGCGCCTTGTTCTCGAGATAGTTCTGGGTCACGAGACCGATGTTCGGCTCGAAGAACGTGCCGTTGGCGGCCATGAGTGCGAGCTCGATGGTGGTGGCCTGGCTGCCATGCGTCACGGCAAAGCATCCGGCATTGGTAGCCGCGCGAATGGCCGACGCCGCGTGGGCGTGTACCCAACTGCGCTTGCCAAGCGCCTTGGCCTCGCCGCACGCGGCTTCGATCTGCGCGTCGGAAAGGGTTTGGCCACCGCCTTCGCGAATGCTCTTGCTGGCGAAAAGCTTGATCAGGTCGGCGCCCAACGCAACCTGCTGACGCACCCACGCGCGCACTTGGTCAGGCGTGCGACTCGTGTCACTGAACGATCCCATCGACGTGATGATACGTGGCCCAAGCGCATCGCCGCGCGTAATCAGCGTGCGAAGCGCGGTATCACTCACCGCGCCAAGCGCCTGAACCGTTGTGAAGCCGGCGGCGAGCGTGACGTAGGAATTGTCCGTTGCCGCGCGAAGCCGTTGGAACGGAGTCTCTCCCGAATTCTGTGCGCGCCCGTCGCGCCCGAAGTGCGAGTCGATATGCACGTGCGTATCGATGAATCCCGGGAGCAGGGTATACGCCGAGAGATCGTGCGAGACGGCCACGCCCACTTTGTAGGGGGCGATCCGCTCGATGCGCGCGCCGCGCACGGTGACCACAACGTTGCGACGAATGGCGCCGCGTCCGTCAATCAGCGTACCGGCGCGGATCGTGATCGGCGAGGTGGGCTGCGCGTTGACCACCGCATGAGCAGTGAATGCGGTGAGGGGGAGGGCAACCGAGAGGGCGAGTGTCATGTGGCGAGCTGTCATACCGAGAGGATGCGGCCGAGTCGCCCTGGTGGCAATGAGCGCCCGCGCCATGGTGCGCCGGCCAGCAGGCCGGTATCATCACCTGACCCTTCACTTTGAGGCCCGACGTATGCGCCGTTGTCGTTACCTGCAGTTGAGCTGGACGGTTGCGCTGTTCATTTCCGTGGCGACCACAGACATGGCGGCGCAAGTGCCGGGGCTGGCGGGCACGCTCATAGTCACCAACAAGTCGCCCTCGACGGCCACCATTATTGACCTGGCCTCGGGCCGCACACTGGCGACGGTCCCCACAGGCCTCGGCCCTCACGAGATCGCGCTCAGTGCCGACGGTGGGACCGCCGTTGTGACGGACTACAGCGGTCCGGTGGGGACGCGCAAGACACTCACCGTGATTGATGTGCCGGGCCAACGCGTGGTGCGCACCATCGACTTGGGTGAGTACCGCTCGCCACACGGCATACAGTTTCTGCCGGGCGACACACTGGTGGCAGTGACCTCAGAGGCCAGCCGGAACGTGGTGATTGTCAGCGTGTCGGCGGGGGCTATCCGACGCGTGATCCCGACCAACTTTGCCGGATCGCATATGATCGGCATTGCGGCCGACGGCGTGCGCGGATTTACCGGTAACATTGGCGGCAATTCGGTCTCTGAACTCGATCTCAAGTCCGGGACGTTCGTGCGGAGTTTCGAGGTGCCGGCGCAACCCGAAGCGATCAACGTGACGCCCGACGGCAAGGAAGTCTGGGTTGGCAGCAACGCCACCGGACGCGTGAGCGTGCTCGACCCGTCAACTGGTGCATTGACTACTGCAGCGGAGGGTGTCAGTTGGCCGTATCGTGTCTTGTTTACCCCCGACGTGAAGACCGTGGTGATTCCCGATCTTCGCAACCATGAGGTGCGGTTCATCGAGCGCAGCACGCGACGCGAAATTTCGCGGTTGTCGTTGCCGGGGGCTGGCCCGCAGGGGATCACGATGACGCCCGACGCGAAATACGTGTTGCTGTCACTCAGCACGCAGGCCCGGGTTGCAATCATTGATCTGAAAACGCGCGCGGTGGTGGGCTACGTACCCGCGGGCGAGACGCCGGACGGTGTGGTGTATACAACCCGAGTTATGGGACCACCTCGTCGCGAATGACGAGGACCTGTGCAGCGGCGGCGGGATCTTTGGTAAGAGCGTAAAACGAATATGAAGTATTGGATTTACGAGCATGGAGCGCCGACGCGGTTGCGCCGGCGCCCCGACACCAACTACATGGCCGGCGCCCGCAGATCCTGCAACGCCTTCTTCAGCAGGTCGATCTTATTCGGATCGCAGCTGCGACTCCCATCGAGATCAGTTACCAGCTTGCCCAGCGCCGCATTGCGCGCCGTGCTGGTGCCCTTTTCCGCGCTGGCAATTTGCGAGCGAATGTCGCTGATTTTCGACGCACTCACGCACCCTTTGCGTTCCAGCTGATCGGTGTACGCCTTGGCCAGCGAGAAGCTGGGCGGCCACACGATTTTTGGTTGCCCCTGGGCGTTGAGGTAGTCCCACTTCACCGTATTCGCGGCATCGATTTCGTTTTGCGAGATGAATTCGCTTGGCACCAACTGCGCCACGTCCATACCACGGGCGATTTCTGAGCTCACGATGCTGCCGTTGTACCAGTATACCGACCACGAGCCGCCCATTTCCATGCGCGTGCCGTCAACAGGGCCACGATCAAAGCTCGCGATCTCTTTCGGGTGTGCCGCGTCGGTCCAGTCGAATACGGAAATGCCGCCCTGGTACCACGCCTGCACCATTACGTCGCGCCCCGGAATCGGAATCAGTGACCCGTTGTGCGCCACACAGTTTTCGTTTGACGTTTGGTACGTGGGAATCTTGTAGTAGCTCTTGAACACCAGCTTCTTGTTCACGATCGCGAAGATGGCGTTCGCTCCCCACTCGGGCTTGTCGAGCGGACGGCATTTCGGTGCGCCGCCGCCACCCCACTCATCGGAGAAGAGCAGCTTTGTCCCGTCGTTATTGAATGTCGCCGAGTGCCAGTAGGCGAAGTTGGAGTCGGCCACCGCATCGAGACGCACCGGGTTCACCGGATTGCTGATATCGAGCAGCAGGCCGTGTCCTTCGCAGGCACCGCCAGCCAATCCGAGTGACGGATACACGGTAATGTCGTGGCACTGCGACCCCTCGCTGATCGCCGTGCTCTTCGCGGCCGGAGCGGCCATGCCCTGCGCCGCGATCATGCGCTGCACCGCAGCGTTGACGATCGGTCGTGCGGCCGCCGTATCGGCCGCGTTCGGCGTGGTGGCATTGCGGGCTTTCATGATGCTGTCAATCACCGGCTTCACGAGCTGACTGGGGAGGATCACCTCCTCGTTCGTGGCGGGAATTATGATCGTGAATGCACCCTTGGCCTTGGCGGCGTCCAGTTCGGCCTTGTCGGCGGGCGACGCGCCGTGGCTGGTCGGCGCACCCAGCCCGGCAAAGATGTTGGCGCGCCCAACGACGGCGGCCTGTGACGGATTGGCCAGCGGCACCTTGATGATTTCGATGCGCAGGCGCGACGAGTTGGCTTCAGTGCTCGGTGCGGCCACGCACTCGGCCAGTTCACCCGCAGGACGGATGCCCGACGAGCCCGATACGTAGATGTACACGTTGTCGCGGTCTTTCGGATCTTCGAGCACGGTGTGCGTGTGCGAGCCACGGCACGTCTGTACGCTGGCCACGAGTTTGGGCTCACGGATGTTGCTGATGTCAAAGATGCGCACCCCGCGTATGCGTTCCTTGCTCACGACCTCTTTCACGCCACCCGGCTTGCAATCAACGCGGCCGTTCATTGATTCCGCCGACATGAACATCAGGTTCTTGTACACCGACACGTCGTTCTGCGACGCGGGGCACTCGTAAGCCACCACCAGCTTGGGCTGCGACGGGTTGCTGATGTCCCACACCACCGGGCCGTTGTAATTGCCCTGAATGACGTAGTTGCCCGTGAAGGCGAGGTCGGAGTTGGTTTCGCCGAGAAAGCCCTTCGGGGACACGGCCTTGGCAACCACCTTGAGATTCGACGTGAATTCGCCGGCGTCGAACAGGCCCGCCGTGAGGTTGTTGCGAGGGTCAGCGGCCGGTGTAGGCGCGGTGTTGGGCTTTGTGGCGGAGGCGCAGGCGGCGAGCGCCACTGCCGTGGCAAGTGCCAGCGCGACGCGCAGGGGGAGAGCATGCATTGGAATCGGTGTTGAGGGAAGGTGGTGGGTTTTGACAAGCCGCGCCCTGCCGTACGGCGGGCCGGTCCGAGCGTTTCGACGTCGTGAAACCTAAAGGTGTCAGGCATCAAACGTACGCCTTCCGCGTCCGCCTGGAACAGGCACTCGTGGCAGCCTTTCGCTTCGATCTCGATCAGCGCAGCTGGCGGAAATTCATCAACTGGCCTCATCTTGGAGTATGCCAAATCTCGCTGCCAACCATCCGCAGGTCGTCCACTTCGCTATCGCACTGTTGTTTGTGGGGGTGGCGTTTCGCTTCATTGCCCTCACCGGCAAGCTGAAATTCACGAACTACGCGGCCACCACGCTGCTGATTCTCGGCACGGTCGCTGCGGTGCTTGCGGTGAAGTCCGGCACAGATGCGCACGGCCCGGTGGAGCGCATACCAGGTACGCGAGCGTTGGTGCAGGATCATGAACAACATGGCATCACCACCCGAAATCAATTTCTTGGTGTCGTAGTGCTTGAGCTGCTAGCCCTTGGGTTGGCCGCGGGCGTAAAGACTGCCAAGTTCGCGAAGTTTGGGTACATGGCATCGGCCGTGGTCGGATTTTTCGGCGCGCACCAGCTATACGAGGCGGCCGAGCATGGCGGTGAACTCGTGTATTCGTACGCG
>JANOKE010000218.1:0-9689 GCA_031419135.1 Gemmatimonadaceae bacterium | reverse complement strand
GCGGCCAGCAAGCATGGCGTGGTGGGACTCACCAAGACCGCCGCATTGGAGTACGGGCGAAAGGGACTCCGTATCAATGCGCTCTGTCCAGGCTTCACGCTCACACCAATGGTGCAGCAGATGATCGACGCGGGTTTGCCACAGGAGGAATTGGCGGCGCGCGTGCCGCTGGGCCGATTGGGTACAGCCGAAGAAGTGGCTGCGGCCGCGCTGTTTCTGTGCTCAGCGGCTGGCGCGTTCATGAGTGGTCACGCGCTGGCGATCGACGGCGGAATCGTCGCAGGCTGATCGGTTTGCCGTTACCGGTTTTCGGTGACGTTTCGATCATTACATGCGAAGTGGGCCAACCCCGCCAACCCGCAACCGCCAACCCATTGCCTGAAGCTGCTCGCCGGAAAATCTGCTCGACACGCGATGATCGCAGCCGAGCAACCGCGAACGGCTGGTTCGGTCAAGATGTTGTCGGTCGTCGGGCAGAGTCTCGCTGCGACGAAGGCATCGCCCGGCCAGCAGCTTCAGGCAATGGGTTGGCAGTTATTGGTTTGCGGGGTAGGTGCCTTTCCGCGGCACTGTCTCGGTGAAGCGCACCGTTGTCAGCCGCGCCGCTATCGCTGAGTCCACACCACCGCGTACCTCGCGATTGGTGGACCCAGTCCGTTGCTGCTTGGTGGCGGCAGCCTTGACGCGATGCCGCACTGCGCGCCACGCGGCCATCCGCGGGCAATCGTGCCTGTGGGATCGCTTCCATCCGCGTACAGCTCGATGGCGTCGATTTCATCCAGATCGATCGCGTCGACCGGCATTCCCGGCCGCGCGATCCCGTTGAGGAACACGCAGGTGGTGTGACCCAAACGCAGTCCGCTGGTATTCATCGACCTTGATCGTCGCAACGCGTCGCTGAGTGCACCGCCGAACTCGCGAAGTTCCGATCCGGTTACCAAGGCCGCCTTGCGCGGACGCCATTTCAGGCGTTGATCCATCTCAGCGTACAGGTAGTCGCGACCCGTTGGAGCCGTCACGCGTGTAGAGTCCAGCATGCGCGAGACGTCCACGGCGGTGTTCCGGGGCACCTCGACGGGGAAGAACTGCGGTGCGAGTCCAAGACTCGACACGCGCACCATGTACAGGCCTGGCTTGCCTAGTTCGAGGAAGAAACGTCCACTGCTGTCAGTTTTTGTGGACTGACCCGAACCGACCACCTGCAGCGTGGCACCGGCCACGGCGTTCATCTCACGATCACCGGCCGCATTCCGGTTTGATCCCACCGCGCCGATGCCACCATAAATCGCCGTGACGTTCGCGCGGGTCACGATGGTGTTGAGCTGTTTCGGATCAACCGTCAACGTGATGGTGAGCTGTGCGTCGCGATCGCCCACCGCCACCGATTGCGTGAGCGCCTGATAGCCCAGTCGCAGCACCGAAAGCCTGTAGCTCCCCGTGGGCACCGCGCCAACGCTGAATCGGCCGGTTTCGTCGGAGCGCACTTGACGCTCGAATCGCGCACCAGTCAGCGCGATAATCGCCCCGGTGAGTGGCGTGCTGTCGCTCGCCGCTTGAATGATGCCGCGTATCGCAAACGTTTTCGATTGGCCGTGCACCATTGAAACCGGCAACAGCATGAACGCCAGAACGGTTGGCAGCGCCACGAACAGCAGCGGTCGCCTGCGGGTGTACCAGGTGAGCAGCAGCGCCACGGCCAGCGCTCCCGCAGCAACCGAGGCGGTCCACCACGCGCGCGCGCGCACAGTGGCCTCGACGGTTGGTCTGTGGTCGCGAAACAGCCGATTAAACTTCGATTGCGCCACACGCAACGAGAGACTCTCGGCATGCGTGCGAGGCAGCGTGTGAACGCGGTCCACAATCGGATTCAGGTTGTAGGACACCCAAAGCGCCTCGCTATCAAATGCTTTGATGAACGGTAGCCGTTTCGGTGTGTCAAGATTGCCGCCGAAAAGCTCTCTGGTGATGAGTTCCAGAACGTCCGCACTGGCTGAGTCTGTGCTGAGCCCAGCCGCCACTTGGCTCCGCCAAATATATGCCGCTCGGTCTTTCACCCGAGCCATCTCGGCATCGGCTGCAGCTTCGAATGGCAGCGCGATGCTCGCTGTCCAGACGATTGACGCGATCGCCGCGAACCACACACTCACAGTGACAAGGCGCATCGCCGACATGTTGGTACCATTAGGAAGGAAGACGGCAGAAGGGAGACGGCAGAAGGGAGAAGGGAGAAGGGAGAAGGGAGAAGGGAGAAGGGAGAAGGGAGAAAGGAGAAGGGAGAAGGGAGACGAGAGAAGGGAGATGTCCAGCCGGTTGGATGTCTCCCGTCTTCCGTCTTCATTCTCCCGTCTCATGTCGTCGGCCGAGCGGACGCGGCCGATTCGGCCACTACGGCACCAACACGATCTTCCCGTCTCTCCCGCCCGCCGCCGCCGCCGCTACTGCGTCTTTGATCTGCGACAACGGATACGTCGCCTGCACCGCTGCCGACAACGCGCCCTGCGCAATCAACTGCACCAGTTCACCGTAGAGCGCCTGTTGCTGGACTTTCGTAGCCTTGCGAAACCAGAACGCCAACCAGAAGCCGCGCAACGTGATGTCGCGAAACACGAACGATCCCGGAGCAATTTTGCACGCCTCGCCACTCATCGCGCCATAGGTAACGATGGTCCCGCCAATCGCCACGCTGCGCGCGAGGCGATCGGTCGCAGCACCACCGGTCGCATCGATACCCAGGCGGATCTTCGCCTTCGCCGTGGCGTCGGCAACACGTTTCGGCAAATCGGGGCCGTCCACAACCACCACATCGCCGCCGGCCGCCTCCAACGCGGCGACGGCTTCTGCGCGACGCACCACATTGACCGTGCGCAGTCCACGTCGCTTCGCCAGTTGAATGAGATAGCGCCCTACCGCAGAGTTGGCGGTGTTTTGTATAACCCATTCACCCGGTTCGAGCGTCACGAATTCCGACAGCAGCAGGGACGCCGTGGCCGGATTCACCGAGAGCATGGATAGCTGCACAACATCACCCTCGGCCGGCAGTGGAACCAGTGCATCGGCCCGTGCAACAAGGTGCGACGTCCACGTTCCGGAGCCAACCGGCAGAACTACGCGTTGCCCAATTGGCAACGAGACGCCGTCGCCAATCGCAGCTACGCGACCAATGCCCTCGTTCCCACCAACAGCGGGGAGGGGCGGCAGCATGCCGTACTCTCCGGTCAGCGTGAGCACATCGGAGGGATTAATGGGCGACGCCAGCACGTCGATAAGCACTTCGCCCGCCTGCAGGGGCGGCAACGTGAATTCGACGCACTCGATCACATCCTGCGGCACGGGGCCGCGCGAGCGGTATTGCGCACGCTGCATCATCGTTTCCTCACGCCAGTTCGTCGGCGCCGCGATCGTGAATGGTGACCAACTCGACGATGACCAGTCGCCGTACGCGCTTGGGCAGTTTGAAGATCGTTTTCTCACCAACGCCCTTGCCCTGCAACGCGCTACCAATCGGCGATGACATCGTCACATGGCCTTCCTGCAACTCGCCGGCGTCGCCAAAAACGAGTTCGTAGCTTTCGCGCAGCTGGGTGGCCTCGTCTTCAACCACCACGCGCGAGCCCAGCCCCACCTTGTCCGACGCGATCTGCGCAATATCGATGTTTGCGAGCTTGGTCACGCGCTGCGTGAGCTGCCCGAGCCGCGCCTGCACGAATTGTTGACGCTCGAGGGCCGCCTTGTACTCGCTGTTCTCCTTCAAATCGCCGAGTTCGACGGCTTTCCGGATGTCATGCGGCAACGTGACGTTGAGCTCGTAGGAGAGCTTCTCAACCTCCCGAGCCATCCTGGCAATGAGTTCCTGAAACATGTGCGGGTATGCAGAGGGGCGACGCATACGCGAGCCGTCGGGCCGGACAAACGACGAGCGCCCGGCCGTTCCCGGCCGGGCGCGTTGGTTCCTTCTAATATGACACGGCGAGGGTAGGGTTCAACCCCGGAGCGGACCGGCGGACGCCACCATCGGTAGATTGCGAGTGACCTCAACCCGACTTTGCAATGAGCCCTATCTACATCCGCCGGACCGGTGTCAGTGTGGCCTGGATCATCCTCGTCGTCGCGATCACCGACTGTGCCGGCGGCTCGCGCACACCGCAGGCCGCCATGGCTCCGGCTTCGGTGATCGATTGGTCGGCCGTTGACGCCGCCATGGGTCGCGCCAGCGTGACGCAGTCAGACGATGTCCACCGGTTCAACATGCCGCGCAGCGACCTGCAGGTCACCGTCGATGGCGTCGTACTGCGTCCGTCATTCGCATTGGGCAGTTGGCTGGCCATGAAGCCCGTGGCCAACGGGGTGATGGCGATGGGCGATCTCGTGTTGACCGACGAAGAAATCGAGCCCGTCCTGTCGCGACTCCAGGCGGGCGGCATCGAACAGACGGCGATTCATCATCATGTCATTCGCGAATCACCGCGCGTACTGTATGTGCACGTGCATGGGCACGGTAATCCGGTTGTCATTGCGCGCGCGGTGCATGACGCGGTGGCCCTGACAGGCACTCCGCCCGCTGCCGCTCCACCCACCGCGCCCGCTGCGCCGTTCGCGCTTGACACCACGGCCCTCAGTCGCGCACTCGGCTATTCGGGTCGCATTAACGGTGGCGTGTATCAGGTGACCGTGCCACGCACCGAAGTGATTCGCGACGGCGGTGTCGTTATCCCCGCCGTGATGGGACTGGGAACCGCCATCAACTTCCAGCCCACGGGCGACGGGAAAGCCGCCATTACCGGGGACTTCGTGCTCACATCCGCCGAAGTGAATCCGGTGATCCGGGCGTTGCGTGACGGTGGAATCGAAGTGACGTCGCTGCACAATCATTTGCTCAACGACGAGCCGCGGCTGTTCTTCATGCACTTCTGGGCTAACGACGATGCAATAACGCTGGCGCAGAAACTGCGCGGAGCGCTGGCCAGGACGGCAAGTGTATCGCCGACAGTTCGATAACAAGAAACGTCTGCGCATAACTCCGAGGCTATCGCCGAATTCAGGCATTCACAATTTGAACCGCAGAGGACGCCGAGGGCGCAGGGGAAACAGTATTTTGCATTGTTTTCCTCCGCGTACCCTGCGGTGAAATGCTTTTTTCGATCTCGCCGAAACTCTACGAACTCAGCTCAACGCACCACGCCCTTGAACGCCTCCTGTGCGGCGTGCGCATCAATCACCGCCTGCGCCGCCTCAGCGGGATCGTCCGTCAGCAATAGCAGGTCGAGGTCACCGGGCGAGATCTTTCCCTCGCCGATCAGCCGCGATGTAATCCACCGAACCAGTCCCGCCCAGTAGTGTCGGCCGAACAGGATGACCGGAAACTGATAAATCTTGCCCGTCTGGATCAACGTGAGGGCCTCGAACAGTTCATCAAGTGTACCGAAGCCACCCGGGAAGATGATGAACGCATTCGAGTACTTGATGAACATGGTCTTGCGCACGAAGAAGTACCGGAAATTCACCAGCGTATCCACGTACGGATTGGCGCCCTGCTCGAACGGGAGCTCGATGTTGCACCCGACCGAGTGTCCGCCGCCTTCCCTGGCGCCTTTGTTCGCCGCTTCCATGATGCCCGGTCCCGCGCCCGTAATGATGGAGAAGCCCTGTTGCGACAGCAGCTTCGCGGTTTCGCGCGCCGCGTCGTATTGCGGATCGTCCGGACCGGTGCGCGCCGAGCCAAAAATGGTCACGCCTTTTGTGATGCCCGCCAGGGCATCGAATCCCTCAACGAACTCCGACGTAATGCGCATGACACGCCACGGGTCGGTCGTGGTGAAGAGGCCAAGGTCGGACTGCGGCGACTGCAGCAGTTTCTCGTCCTCGGTAAGCATCGGTCGATCGCGAATGTCCTGGTCAATCAGTCGCAGGTCCATGCGTCGCACTTTGCGCGCACCACTGGACACGAGCGCCGAGTCATCCGGCACGCGTCCTGCCTTGCGATGTCCTTCGCTGTTGCGCTCCATGAGGCCTTCCAGCGACTCATGTTCGGCGCGCGTGCGCGAATCGGGTGACGCTTTCTTGCCGGTCGCGGTGCGCGGCTGGGTTTTTCGTGATTTCGCCATAGGGACGCGAGTGGGTGTGCAGCGATCTTCCGGTGTCGAAACCGGCAAATGACATCGCCCGCTACCGCGCATGATACCGCCCGGGCACCCCGATTGCTGGTGGTGGTGGCCGACGGCGTGAGACCCGACGTGCTGGCCGACGAGATTGACGGCGGTTTCCTGCCCGCCATGGCTCGCCTGCGATCGGCCGGTGGCATGTACGAGATCTCCAGCTCGTTTCCGTCGGTCACCGGCCCGGCCTATGCACCGTTCGTGATGGGGCGTCACCCCGCGCATGTCGGCATGCCCGGTCTGCGCTGGTACGATCGCGCCCGTTCGATTGGATGGTCACGGGCACGCAGCTATTCGGGCATTGATATCTGGCACGTCGATGGCGATCTCGATCCGCGCGCGCCCACCCTGTATGACCTGGCACCGCCGTCGTTGGCCGGGATGATGATGATCGCACGCGGCGCCACCCACGGACGCATCGGGCGCGGCGTGGGCTGGTCTGTTCGCGCGGCGTACGCGCATTTTCGCAGCGACCTCAAGGGATGGCGGCGCGTTGAACAGGCCGCCGTGAACGAGTTCATGCGCCGATTTGCGCGCGTGCCGCCGAGATTGTCCATGCTGGGTCTGCTGAGTCCGGACAAGCTCGCGCATGCCTTTGGCAGTGACTCGCGTGTCGTGCGTGAAAGCCTGCACGACATCGATACCGCCATTGCGCGCGCTCAGAATATCGCAGAAGCAGGTGGCTGGAATGACACCTTGCATGTGTGGCTGGTGGGTGATCACGGACATGCACCGGTGGCACATCACGACGACCTGCACGGTTGGCTGGATGGACTGGGGTATCGCGTGCTCGCGCACCCACATATGCATGTGCGGCGTGCCGACATGGCGCTGATGGTTGGTGGCAATGCGATGGGTCACGTGTATCTCGAGCTCGAACAGCGCACCCGACAATGGTGGCCGCAGCTTTCGTCACGCTGGCAGCGCGTGCTGGACGGACTGCTCGAACGACCGTCTATCGATCTGGTTGCGGTGGCAATGGATGCGCATACCGTGCGCGTGCATCACCCGCGACGGGGTGTCGCCGAGATTCATCGGACGCACGCGGGTCACGACGCGCGCTGGTCGTACGTCGCCGTACAGGGCGATCCGTTGCAACTCGGCGGCTCGCAGCACAATCTCGATGCCGATGCGGCGTGGCAGGCGTGTGTCGCGTCGCCCTATCCCGATGGCATCGTGCAGCTGTCGTCGCTCGTTCCTGCGGCGCGCAGCGGCGATATCGTACTGTCGGCCGCACCCAATTGGGACTTGCGCGCGCGTTTCGAGCCCACGGCACATGTCTCGACGCATGGTGCGCTGTCGCGAGAGCAGATGATGGTGCCGCTCATTCTCGACGCACCACCATCGCGGCTCCCGCAGCGCACGACCGATGTTGTGCCGAGTGCGCTTCATCTGCTGGGCATTGAGGCCGGGTCGGCGCGCTTTGATGGACGCAGCTTCCTGTAAACGGCGAGAGGACGTTCCGTTCCCCGCGCTACTCGGTTCGGTTGCGACTCCGCTCGGTATCAAACCCTTCGGGATACCGCTTGCGCAATTTGTCGATGTTGCGTTGCGCGATGTCATCGAGCGACAGGCCCAGCACCGTCGCAAACGCGCCGATGTACCACAGGCAATCACCCAGTTCCTTGACCAACGCATCGTGATCCAGCGGCGTGGCATGGAACAGGTGTTTCTTGATGATGTCGGCCGTTTCGCCAGCCTCTCCAGCCAGGCCCAACGCGGCGTTGGCCAGTTGCTGTTCGTGGGTACGGTCGCGGCCGAGCGTTCGGGCGGCGAGTTCCTGATACTCGTTCATGTTCATGGAGCAATAATGTACATTCCGAAATGCCTTGGCTGCGACTGACCGGCACGCTGACCCTGCGTGCGCTCCTCAACCCTTTGCTCGCCATCGATCTGCTGCGCGTGGTGTGGCGGTTTCGGCATCGGTATTGGTACCGGCGTTTTCCGTTCCTGCCACTGCCGGCGCAAAGCTATGTCCGCTGGCGCATGTACACGGCCTACGGCGATGAGGGCGCGATGCCTCCAGCGGAGGACGTGATCGCCTTCGCCCGCTGGGTGGGTCGGCAACCGTAGGCTCGATGGCCGCCGCAACGGATGGACGGGCGCTGTCCGAGCGGCTCAAGGCGCAAGCGTACGGTTTGGGCTTCGATCTGACTGGGATCGTTGCACTGGGTGAACCGGCAACGCGGGCGCGCTTTGATACGTGGCTGGCCGCGGGACGTCATGGCGAGATGGCGTATCTCGATGGCGATGGCGCCGAGCTGCGTCGCGATGCGCGACGCCCACACGTTGGAGCTACGCATGCGCTGGTATTGGCCATGTCGTATGGCGGACGTGAGCCCTGTGGTCCGGTCGCGCGGTACGCGCGCGGCGATGACTACCACGAGTTGTTGCGCGAGCGCGTGCGCGAATTGCACCACTGGCTGGAGCGCGAAACGGGTCAGACCATCAACGCTCGCCCCTACGTGGATTCCGGTCCTGTGCTGGAGCGCGATCTCGCGCAACGCGCGGGATTGGGGTGGTTTGGCAAGAACACCATGCTGATCAGTCCGCGCATCGGCTCGTTCTTTCTTCTGGCGTCGTTGTTCGTGGAGTTTCCGCTGGAACCCGATGCGCCATTCGAGGCCGACCGGTGCGGCACGTGTACGCGCTGTCTCGACGCGTGTCCGACGCAGGCGTTCGCAGGACCGCGTGATCTCGACGCCACGAAATGCATTTCGTATCTGACCATCGAACTCAAGGGCGACATTCCGGCGCATCTGCGCGAAGCGATGGGCGCGCTGGTGTTCGGGTGCGATGTGTGTCAGGAGGTGTGTCCGTGGAATGTGTCGTTCACCACGACGTTGCGCGAAGCGGCGTTCGGTGCGCGCGAGATTGTTCACGACGCCGGCACCCGTGACGGCACGCGCGCCCTGGCGCGCGAGCTCTTGATGATGGAGCCGGCCGACTACGCCGCAGCGTTCCGCGGGAGCGCGATCAAGCGCGCGAAGCTCTGGATGCTGCAACGCAACGCGTGCGTGGTGCTGGGGAACATCGGCACCGACGAGGATCTTGTGGTGCTCGAGGCGATGCAGGTGCACAAGCATGAGGTCGTGCGGGGGCATGCGGAGTGGGCGGTGGCGCGCATTCAAGGTATCGGCGCGCACTGATTCGCGGCTCGCTCATGGACCAAACGCTCCGATCGGAATCACATGAATTCCATCCGGGCGCGTGTATCCACATCCGGTGCCGACGATGCAAAACTGCCTGCGCTTTTCCGCGTGCGTCACAGCCGTCGCCGTCGCATTGTTCGGCCGGAGACAAGCGGTCGACGCGATCGACGCTGCAACCAGCGCAGAGGCGAGGCGGCACACGGACGATTATTGATAGTGGGTTCGCATGGCGTATGATTCAGGCTTGCTCGCAATCCGAGTGCGCTTGCGCTGGTGCGCGAACGCGTGGTGTGAGAGAGCGTGCGACCGGCCGTCCATCGTTGCCAAAGCGCCGCCTACGGGCGACGTGCGATGAACAGCCCCGCTCCTGTCGCCGCCGCCGCTG
>JANOKE010000217.1:0-1558 GCA_031419135.1 Gemmatimonadaceae bacterium | reverse complement strand
CCCCGGCGAGACCGGCGAACATCTTCCGAATAGCGCCAGCGCCTTTCCGGAGAGCGGAAAAGTGTTCTTCCAGATCTTGGTAAACCCGCTCTACGAACTCCAGAGGCGTCCGGATGCCTTCAACGTCTCGATAGATGAGTTTCGTGCCCGGTGCGGGCTCGCTCCGCATCTTCTTGACAATACTGGACTTACCCATCCGTCGCTCGGCGACAATGATGACGCTTTGCGACTGAAGCACTGTCCACAGTTGTTCGATGAGGAGATCCCGACCGACAACGTCTTTCGGATCGATTTCGCCACTTGGGTTCGCTCGCATCGCGCGCATGATCTCCCCATCAAGGGGATTTGCAATAATACACCATTTATGACGTACGTCAATGTCGGCGTATTTCGCTTGTTTTGGCGACTGTTCATGGCGCGTCCGGCTGTTGGTTCGGTTTCCCGGCACTGAGACTCACGCGCCACTCTCGCGCCATTTTCGCGCCATCCACGTCCGACCCACGAGCGACCCACGCGCGACGAAACGGTAAGCGCGAAGCCAGCAATCAGGGCAAGGCAACAAACCGCTGCAGCTGCGCCACTGCGGCATCAA
Organism: Gemmatimonadaceae bacterium; assembly: GCA_031419135.1. GTDB lineage: Bacteria > Gemmatimonadota > Gemmatimonadetes > Gemmatimonadales > Gemmatimonadaceae > Gemmatimonas. The sequence continues at coordinate 966 of JANOKE010000217.1, read as the reverse complement.
CCCGGGCGCGCTCCGCGCTGGCGAGCGGGGCGATCAGGGTCAGGACCACCCCGAGCTGTCCGTTTCCCTGCGTACGCTTCCATCCACCCACCAGTTGCCCTCCCACAATCACCACGTTCGAAATCAGGGCATTGCCCCCAGTCACGAGTTTGAGCGAGCCAATCCGATCGGCAATGGCGGCGCGATCGCGAAAGCCAATAAAGTACTCGTCGTAGTTGGGAAGCAGATGCGCCGAGCTGCTCGTGGCGCGCGGCAGCGTAAAGCCGCGAGGTACGTGGTAGCTGACCTCGCCCACGACACGTACGTCGAGTTCTTTGCCCAGCGCTTCGACACCGCGACGGCACTGTCCGATCGACAGCCCCGACCACCACGCAAAGTCATGCACGGTTGCCGGTGCGCGTGACGCGAAATACCGACGCGTAAGCTCAGCCAATGCGTCGTCTCCCGAAAGGTCACGCGACCGTGGCGCGCGTTCGCTGAGCAGCGCGTAGGTGAACTGCGTTCCCACGCGTGGACCACTGCACACCAGCCCTTCCAACTCTGCCTGCATCACGATACGCGCCAGACGCTGCGTGCCTTCGGTGTTGATGCGCGCGCGACCGAGCACCGCCTTGAGCTCCGCGCGCGTCAGAAACGCTCGCTCGGCGAACGCTCGGGCGATGACGGTGCTGCACTTTCGCAAGACTGCCGGTGTGAGCTCGAGTGTCCTGTTGTACGGTGCCATCTTCGCCACCACGCGTGGCGCGGTGAGTCGCTGCATCCACTGCAGGTCTTCTGGAGCGACGAAGTGCCAGGTGGGGCGCATCACGTGCGTGCGCAGGATTTCACCGGCGTTGAACGCGCGTTCGATGTCCGCGTCGGTCAGCCCCTTGGCGCGCATGCCGATGGCCCACTTCGCGCCCGCGTAGTCCTGCGATTGGACGGCGCCCAGCGTCCGGACGACGTTTGCGGCCGAAGCGAGCGTCG
>JANOKE010000216.1:0-6297 GCA_031419135.1 Gemmatimonadaceae bacterium | reverse complement strand
CTCGTGCAGGCGACGCACAATCTCCCAAAATCACCCACACGATTCCGCGAAGAGCCCTTATCATATCTTTGGCGCCATTCGAATTACTCGCGAAGCCGAGGAGAGACGGTCAACCACTCCTCGCACCACGCCGAGATGCGCTCAGCGCGATCAAGCAATGAGCGCGCTTCTTTGAGTTCCGCGACGTATCCCTGATACTCGAATCGATCCTTTTCTGCGATGACGCGCTGAATGTCCTTCGACGTCTTGTCGGGGAGACGATTGCCGAGCACATCGCGCAGGAGCGCCAGGGCGGCGGCGTGGTCGGGACTCGTGGAGCGTCGTCCGCCGGTGTGAATCGCCGCCGCATCCGCATAGGCGATCACGCTGTGCACTGCAAGAATGGCCAACGCACTGGCGTGACGCGAATCGCCCTGCTCAGTGATTGCGCGCGCGGCATGAAGGAGTCGTCTCCCCACTTCGGCGTAGCTATCGCATCCGTATCGCGCTGACGGCGGACAACATCCGATCGAGCAGTGCTTCTCGATGCTTCGCATCGCGCGCGATCAGCAGGATGTCCATATCGCTGGCGAGCGTCTCCTCGGCCCGCGCCGCACTACCAAAGAGGTACAACCCAAGCGGCGGATCATCGTCAACGCTTGTCGCGACGGCCAGTCGCACGCTGCGCGCAAGCCCGACCTCCGCGCTGAACAGCGCGATCAACGGGTGACGCCGGCGCGACGTGCGAGTTCCCGTTGAGACAGTGGCGCCCCTTGAGCGGTAAGCACGCGAAGCAGGCTGATCTTCGCCCGCGTGCCCAGCATCACGCCAAGCGGCTCATGCAGTGCGGGAGGGAGTAGGGAATGCACCATGCAGCAAAGTAGTCATATGACTGCTTTACCGTCGAGCAGCTCACTGCGCAATCCCGCCCAGATACTTCCCGTACCACGTCAGATACCGATCATACCGATCCTTCACAAAACTCGGCCGCGTGAGCCCGTGAAACTGCCCGGGATACACCACCATCTGTGACGGCACGCCGAGTGACAGGAGCGCCTGATACATCTGCTCGCCACCACTGATCGGCACATTGAAGTCCTTCTCCCCACCGAGAAACAGCGTCGGCGTCTTGATGCGATCGGCGTGCCAGAACGGATACGACAGCTTCTCCCACAGCCTCGGATTCTTCCACGGCGCGCCGAGTTCGTTCTCGTATTGATAGATGTACTGATCGGTGCCGTACATCGTGGTTTGCAGCGCACTGCCGGCGCCACTCGTGGCCGCCTTGAATCGCGTGGTCGTGGCGATCGTGTAGTCGGTGAGAATGCCGCCGTAGCTCCAGCCACCAATTCCCATGCGGGTGGTATCGACAAGGCCCATACCAATGACATGGTCCACGCCCGCCAGCAGGTCCTGCACTTCCTTGTTTCCCCAATCGGCGTAGATCGCCTTCTTCCACGCCTGGCCGCGTCCGCTGCTGCCGCGATAGTTCACGGCGAGCACGAGATAGCCGTTTGCTGCGAAGAGCTCGCGCTCGAATGCAAAGGCGTGCTGGTCTTGTCCGTTTGGGCCACCATGAATGCGCAGCAGCAACGGATACTTCTTACCAGCCTGAAAGTCGGCCGGTTTCACCAGCAGCGCGCCCACCGTCAGTCCGTCCTTGTTCTTGAACGACACGTCTTCTGTTGCGCCGAGGCGAAGCGCGCTGAACATCGAATCGTTCACATGCGTCAGCACCCGCTCCGAACCGCGATTCTCGAACGCATGCACTTCGGCTTGACGTGCAGCGGTACCCGTGTTCAACGCCATGCGTCCGCTTGGCGACACATCGTACGACGACACCACGCGACGTCCGTCCAGCAACCGTGTCACGGCACCGCCAGCGGCGGGCACGCTGGCCAAATGCACGGCGCGATCATCGCCCAGGAGGAATCGCAGCGTGCCGCCGTCGGCACCCCACGTGAGTGCACTGACATCCCGATCGAGTGTCTGCGCCACATGGCGCGCCGCTCCACCCGCACTCGGCACCACCGCAATCGTATTCTGCGTGTACGCCGACAACTGGGGCTCGCTGCCCTGCAGATACGCGATGGACTTGCCGTCTGGACTCCACACCGGGGCCACATCGGGTCCATTCCACGAGGTGAGTCGGCGCGGTGTCGCGCCGGCGATGGCGTCAACAATGTAGATGTCGGTGTTGTTGGCACGATCGGGGTCGACTTCGCTGCGTTCGGAAACGAATGCGATCTGCTTGCCATCGGGCGACCAGCGCACCGACGCATCGTCATAGTCGCCGGTGGTGATCTGCGTCGACGTCTTCGTAACGACATCCACAATCCACACGTGATCGCGCAGACGATCGAGGTAGCCCGTCACGTCACGCTTGAAACCAAAGCGATCAAGCACGATGGGCTTCGGGTTTTTCGCCTTGAGCGAATCGGGTTTTGACTCTTCCGGATCGGGATCGTGCGACACCACCGCGATGCGGGTGCCATCGGGCGACCATTCGTACTCGTTCACACCGCCCTTCAGGTCGGTGAGTCGCACCGCTTCACCGCCGGCGCGATCGAGTAACCAGATCTGTCCGCCTTTCGACTCGTAACGACCGGAGACGAACGACAGATAGCGATTGTCCGGACTGAATCGCGGATTGCTTTCCGGTTCCGGCGACGCCGTCATGCGCAATGTGCGTGCGCCGTCCCACGAGACCATCCAGACGTCGCTGTCGGACTTGTCTTTGGCCGAGTCGGTGGTGGTAATGGTGTAGGCAATCCAGGCGCCGTCGGGAGAGATGCGGGCGGCGCCGACATCGCGCAGGCGATAGATGTCGGAGGAACGGATGACGCGTGGCGTCTGCGACTCGACGGACGAGGCCATCACCATGCACAGTGCGAGCAGGAGTGATGCAGCGCGAACGGACGGGTGTGTCATGGAGAGCTGGGCCAAAGGAGCGATTCGTTGATGTCAAGAACACGTATGCCATCGACCGACTCATACGAGTAGTGCATGTGCCCGCAGACTAACGGCGGGCAGTTCAGCCGACGCCAGATTGCCTCAACGACATCAGCGTTCTCGTCTCGCCAGTACACCGGTACTCCAAATTGCAATTTGGCCAGCGGGCTGGAGGATGCGTCGATGACGTGCTGCGGCGGCACATGCGTCACCATAAGATCGAGTTGAGTCCAGGACGCTGTTCGATCAGCCTGTTCGCGCGTGAGGTTCTCCTCGTGGAACCAATCAACACCGAGTCGGCGACTGCGATAGTCTATGCTGGCGGCGCCACCCAGGCAGCCAAGTCGGAACCCGCCGAGTTCCAGCACGCAACCATCCGGTACGAAATGAATGTGTGGTGCGACCTCGACGGGATGCGGCGCGTCAAGCCACGGCATCGAGGGGTAGTGTTCGTGATTGCCTCGAATCCAGTAGACCGATCGCTGCAGCGATGAGCCGATCGCGCGCCACTGGTCAACGAGGTTGGGATACCAACCAAAATCGCCTACCTGCAGAATGGGAACGCCGGGCGCGAGTGCGCGATCCAGTTGCAGCAGCGCGCGGGCATCGCCGTGCAAGTCGCCAAGCAAGGCGAACTGACAATCGACATGCTCAGACATCGATCAGTTGTCGTTCGACCCACGTTGCGAGCTCCTCAAGCGACGCAAACAGCTTGGCGGCCGTTTCACATGCCGACGGCACGTCACGCAGACTCAAGCAGCCATTCGTACACAGGCTGGATCACCTCGCGCTGTGACCGCGAGACATTGCTCGCATCCCGCTCGAGTGTGAGAATCCTGGCTTTCGCGCGCGGATGCTCTTCGGCGGCTGCGGTGAGCGCGCGATGTTCACGCGTTCGTGTGTCGGCGTCCGTGAGATCGGCGCACACCTGAATGAGTTCCAGTCCGCCATCGCGATGGCGGGCGAGCATGTCGACCTCGAAACCTGCAGCCGTCTTGACGTACGTGACATCGGCACCGCGGCGCTCGAGTTCGTTCATCACGACAGTCTCCAACGCGTGTCCCACGTTGGTGCGCGCGCTCACGTCGAAGGCGTTGATCAATCCGGGGTCCACCGGATACACGTTGCGTGGATTCGAGTTACGCTGGCGTTCGGATTCCGTGGCCAACGGCACAGCGCTGATGAGAAATGCATCCTGCAGATGACTGAACAGGGCATGGACGGCATCCTTGGCGATGCCAAGCCCCTGCGACTTGAGATCCTGATGCAGCCGATGGACGCTGAAGCTTGAGGCAGGGTTGCGAAGGCATTGCCGCACCAGCCATCGCAGCGCGGCAACCTGCGTGATGGCGTAGCGCTCGACAATGTCCCGAAAGAGCACGGTATCCACGTAACCCTGCAACAGGTCGATGCGAAGTGGGGCGTCGAGACTTTGGGTTTCCGGAAAGCCACCCTCAGCCAGAAACTCGCGAAAGCGCTTCTCCATCAACGACCGCTGAGCGGTCTTCCAGCGTTTCGGTTCCGTGATGGGTTCTTCCTGGCGATGACGAAGAAACTCGCGAAAGCCGAACGGTCGTATCACCGTCTCCATGCCGCGCCCGCGCAGCGAGGTATGCACTTCGCGCGAGAGCATCTTGGCCGACGAGCCGGACACGACAATGTCGACGTGCTCGGTATCGAGCAGGCGACGAACGAATCGCTCCCAACCGTTGACCAACTGGATCTCGTCAAATAGCCACAGCACGTGCTCGCTCCCGCGAAACTGCGGATAGCGTCGGTAGTACTCCTCAATGAGGTGGCCCAGCTGGTCGGCGCCGATGTCCGCAAGCCGGTCGTCATCGAAACTGATGTAGAGCGCGCGTTCAGGAGGGACGGTCAGCCGCCGCTCCGCGAGGAGTTGATGCAGGAAGCTGGTCTTGCCGGCCCGCCGCATCCCGATGACGGCGTGCACCTTCTCCGGCACGGTAGGTAAGCGCGCGTCGCGCCGAGTCAGGCGAGATCCACTAACCGGCACCAGCGCCGCATTCAGTTTGTCAGTCAGGACAGGGTGGATGCTCATGAAGTACACACTACACCGAATGTGTCCTTACTGCAAGGACTGATGACGCATGGCGCCTTGGCGGCGCACTCCCTCCCCTGGCGACAGCGCCTGCATGCGCGCACGGCAACTCATAGTCCGCCGTGATGACGTTCGTCGACGACACAAGCGCCGCGGCTGCGTCACCGCGGTTCGTGAACATCTTGCCCGACTCGGCAAACTGCGCCGTCAATCGACGACGAATCTCCCCGCTTGTGAGAGACGCGTTCGCGCCAGCGTTCCATTCAACCTTGAGCGCCTCGCGCCCCTTGAGCGCGCTCCACGTGTCCGTCGCCAGCTCTGCAGCGCATTCGCGCGCGCGGGCGACAGTCCCTCGATGGTGGTCACGCTCTTCTTCGCGGCTACGCTGATGGTGTGCGACACGATCGCGTTGGTTGCCCATCGACGTGAACAGCGCAGGCTGAACACAGACCAATGCCGCAGCCGTACTTGGTGCCGGTGAGTCCGAGCGTGTCACGCAACACCCACAGCAGTGGTGTGTCGGGGCTGACATCGACCGTGCGCGGCGTGCCGTTCTCGGTGAGGGAGAACTGGGTCACGGGGACCTCGCGGTGGGAAGGGCTCGGTAAATGTACAGCTTGCGCGCCATCTGCTCGATTGCCGGCACTCGCGACTCGAGCAATACGTGCATCCGATTCAGAACGTCCACAGTGCCGCCGACCTCCTTCGCGACCTGGTGAAACACGTCGTCGCGCACGCGTCGCAGCGTCGTGATGACATGTTCGACGGTACTTTGCACCAGTGCCGGTGCGACGCTTAAGTCGGCCGCAAGACGAATCACGTCGTCATGGCGCAAAGCAGACGGATCATACGCGTGTCCTACGCGCATTGAGAGGTGTGGAGACAATGCGGGATAGACCTCCGTGCTCACCACATCATAGAATGGCGCGAGTTGCGGACCCGCTTCAGTGTAGAGGAGCGCAAAATTCTTCGCGTGTGCGTCCGCGTTGCCAAGGCACACATTGGCGATGGTTGCGGTGAGCAGTTGCTGCAAGTCGTGCGCGGGCCGAGTGCTGAATCGACGTATGGCGACGGCGAGGTCGCGCAAACCTGGCCCGCCATCGCGTTGGTACTTCCGTTTTGGGAGACGGCCGGTGACCTGACACATGTCCTCCTGATGTAATCGCTGCACACTCGGCATCGCGCCGTCGAGCTTATCCGTCGACTCGACGCGATCATAGCGTTGAATGGCGTTGAGTCGCGGCTCCGGCGAGCCGTCTGCATCGTGGGCGCTATGGCCAATCGCCCGAGCTTCCGGTACGTGAAGG